>NZ_LS483431.1:1500000-1763253 GCF_900475935.1 Campylobacter fetus subsp. fetus | reverse complement strand
AGCTTACCTTTTTACATCGAATTATTTACTATTTTATCTAAAATTTAATTAAAAATGACTTATCTATTGATTTTAACCTTATTTAAATATATGGTAATTTATGATATTATTTAATAAATTATATCACTTATTCACATAGTGAAAAAGATGTGAATAACTATTGAAAGGCGTGTGATGAAAATTTTAGGAATTGATCCCGGAACTAGAAATTGTGGTTATGCTGTAATTGAAAAAACGGGAAATAAAAAAACGTTAATAGAAGCAGGTTTGATAAAAATAAAACAAGATAGCTTACAATATCAAATAACTCAGCTTTGCGAGGGGCTAGATATTATATTTAAATCGCATAAAATAGACGCCGTAGCCATAGAAGATATATTTTATGCACACAATCCAAAAACAGTTTTAAAGCTTGCTCAATTCAGAGGCGCTCTTAGTCTTAAAATACTTCAAATTCACGGTGAATTTAGTGAATACACTCCGTTACAGATCAAAAAAGCAGTTACAGGCAAGGCAAAGGCTGCAAAAGAGCAGGTTGCTTTTATGGTAAAAAAGATGCTTGGAATTAATCAAGAAATAAAGCCGTTAGATGTGACTGATGCTATAGCCATCGCTTTAACACATAGTTTTAATGTGAGAATTAGTTAAATTTAGCGGAAAGCTCCGCTAAATATTTTTTAAATTTGCTCTTAAATTTATATATGAGCGTGATTTCTGCTAAGATCTGCTTTTAGGGGATCAATCGGTTTTGATTTTGTCATGATTTTATGAACAAACCAAATTCCTAAAAATAGATAAAGTCCTACATAACTTGTAAGTAAGCTTACCATATCTTTGCCTTGCATAAATGACTCAAAGTTTTGTCCTATGATTACGATAGCGCACATAATAAGAGCAAGAGTAGGCCCAAGAGGATACCATTTTGCGCGAAACGGTAAATTTGCAGGATCATTGCCTTGTAAAACATAAGCTTTTCTAAATTTATAATGTGCCCATGCTACACCCATCCATGTGATAAATCCGGCAAGCGCAGAAGCATTTATAAGCCAACTATAAGCTGAGCCGTCCCCCATAAACGATGTGAAAAAACAAGCTGCTCCGATGATAGCCGTAGCGATAAGAGCGTAGATAGGAACACCTCTTTTGTTTGTTTTACCAAATATCTTTGGAGCTTTGCCTGAGTGGGCTAGAGCGTAGAGCATTCTTGTACTAGAGTATAACCATGAGTTTCCGGCACTAAAAATAGCAGTAAAAATAACCGCATTCATAACGCTAGCGGCAAATGCTATACCGGCGCGATTAAATACCATAGTAAATGGACTTTGAGCTATGTCTGTTTCATCGTTTCTAAGTAAATTTGGATCAGTGAACGGAACTAAAGTTCCTATTATCGCGATCGCAAAAATATAAAAAAGTAAAATTCGCCAAAATATCGCATTTATCGCTTTTGGTATACTTTTTTCAGGATTTTTTGCCTCTCCTGCAGCCACTGCAACTAATTCGGTTCCTTGAAAGCTAAAACCAGCCACCATAAACACGGCAAGTATCCCGAACCAGCCATTTACAAATGGTGCGGACTCTCCGCTATCACTCACTAAAGTCCAGTTTGAAAAGCCGCCAGAATGACCGTTCATAATACCAAATATCATTGCTAAACCAAGGATTATAAAAGCCAAAACAGTCACAACTTTTATAAGAGCAAACCAAAACTCACTCTCTCCAAAAACACCCGAACTAAAATAATTTATAATAATAATAACGCTCAAAAATAGAGCAGACCAGAGAGTAGATGGAACATCCGGAAACCAAAATTTCATAACTATCGCCGCTGCTACAAGCTCGGCCGCGACTGTTATAGCGCAATTAAACCAGTAATTCCAACCGATGGCAAATCCAAAAGATGGACTGATAAATCTAGCGCTATATTCTTCAAAGCTTCCGGCGACTGGCATATACGTAGCCATTTCTCCAAGGCTTTGCATAAGCAGATATACCATAAAACCTATTAATGCGTAAGCTAAAAGTGCTCCTCCAGGACCGGCCGTAGCGATCGTATTTCCGCTAGCTACAAATAATCCAGCGCCTATAGCTCCGCCGATTGCTATCATATTTAAATGGCGTGAGTTCATACCACGCTTTAGTTTATGTTCGTGTAGATTATCCACAAGAACTCCTTTGATTGATTTTAAAAAACTTTCAATTATATCGAAAATTGACTGAAAAATTATTTTTCATCAAAAGTAATTTTAAATTTAAAATATAATTTATTATTCAATGGGTTATTTTGTAAATTTAGGTTTATTTCGACGTCAGAGATTTAAAATTTTGTCTGACGCCAATTAAAAAAGTAGGTTTAAGAAGTTTTTTAGTTTAAATTTGAGTTTGAAAATATCTTACTGACAACCCTCACACTCTACGCTTCTATCCATAGGTTTGTTATCAAGATGACTAGAATCCGGACTTTCACTTCTTAAATAGTAAGTAGATTTTACGCCTAATTCCCAAGCTAGAGTGTAAATTTCGCTTAGATATCTTCCGCTAGCTTTGTCTAAGCTCATAAATATATTTAAGCTTTGACCTTGATCTATCCATTTTTGACGTACGGCTCCGGCTTTTATGATAAGCTTTTGATCGAGTTCGTAAGCTGGTGTATAAAATTGCCAAGTTTCGGTATTTAAATTTGGTACTACAGAAGGTATCATTCCGGATAAATTTTGTTCAAACCATTTACGTTTATAAACAGGTTCGATTGTTTGAGTAGTTCCTACTAAAATGCTTATACTTGAAGTCGGAGCGATTGCCATAAGATAACCGTTTCTCATTCCGCCTTCTTTTACTTTCGCTCTTAGTTTTTCCCAGTCGCAGCTATTTTGATCAAATAGTCCGCCTCTGTTTATAAGAGCTTTTGCGTTTTTATTTGCCATATCAATAGGAAATATACCTTTTGACCAGTTTGAACCTTCAAAATCAGGATAAGCTCCTTTTTCAACAGCTAAATTAGATGAAGCATAGATGGCGTTATAACTAATGTTTTCCATTACTTCATCTATAAACTCAAGATGTTCATAACTTCCCCAAATAATACCTTTTTCGGCTAACATCTGCGCCTCACCCATAACTCCAAGCCCGATTGAACGACTGGCTAAATTCGTATGTTTGACTTTAGCGTGAGGGTAGAAATTTAGATCTATAACATTATCAAGCATTCTTATAGCGATAGGCACGACTCTTGCGATATCTTCTTTTGAGTTTATCTTGCTTAAGTTTATACTTGCTAGGTTGCAAACGGCAGTTTTTCCCTCTTTTATACCTTTTTCTACTATAAATATATCTTTATTATAAAGTCTATCAAGAGCGGTTATTTTTTTCGCTTTTTTAGTATATCCACCATCTACGGTTATATCTTCACTCTCATCAAATAGCTTAAAACTTCCATCATCAAAAACGACTTTTGTTTGGTAGTAATTCGGCTCTGTATTTTGAAATATCTCGGTGCATAAATTTGAGCTTCTTATGATACCTTTATGAGCATTTGGGTTGGCTCTGTTTGCATTATCTTTAAAGCATAAAAACGGCATTCCGGTCTCAAAATAGTTTGTAAGTATCTTTTTCCAAAGCTCTTTTGCTAGCATACTACTCTTAGCTATATGTGGATCTTTTTCATACTCGATATAGCGTTTTTCAAACTCGTCGCCGTATAAATCGCAAAGATCTGGAGTATCAGCCGGATCAAATAGAGTCCATCTCTCATTTTGGCTAAGTCTTTTCATAAAAAGATCATTTATCCATAAAGCAGGAAATAGCTCATGAGCACGTCTGCGCTCTTCGCCCGAGTTTTTACGTAGATCTAAAAAGTCACTTACGTCCATATGCCAAGGCTCGATATAAACCGCGATGGCGCCTTTTCTAGTTCCTAGCTGATCGACTGCGACTGCTATATCGTTTGTAACTTTTAAAAACGGAATTATGCCGCCCGCAGCGTTTTTATGTCCGTCTATACTTCCGCCCATCGCGCGCACTTTACACCAGTCCCAGCCGATACCGCCGCCGAATTTAGAAAGCAACGCCATCTCTTTATAGCTATCGAAAATTCCTTCTATATTATCAGGAGTACTTCCGACATAGCAGCTTGAGAGCTGATGTCGAGTGGTTCTAGCGTTGCTTAAAGTAGGAGTCGCAAGCATCACTTCAAATTTACTTATCAGATCGTAAAATTTCTTTGCCCAGCTTTGAGAGTCAAGCTCATTTTGAGCTAAAAACATAGCGATTGCCATAAACATATGTTGAGGTAGCTCGATAGGTTTTGCATTTCTATCTTTTATAAGATATCTATCATAAAGCGTTTTTATACCAAGATAGGTAAATTGCAAATCACGTTCAGGCTTTATATATGCGTTTAGATCTTCAAGATCGTATTTTTCTTTTAGACCAAGAAGTATGCGTCCGTTTTTTTCACCTTTTTCAAAATACTCTTTGAGCGAGTTGTATCCGCTAAATCCGGTTGTTTTGTGATATAAATCGTATAAAAATAGTCTTGCTGCTACGAATGTCCAGTTCGGGCGATCTATATCTATCTTATCAACTGCGGTTTTTATGAGAGTTTGTTGAATTTCTTCGGTAGTGATATTGTCGCGAAACTGAATTTTCGCGTCTACTTCAAGCTCGCTGAGACTTACGTTGTCTAAGCCTGCTACTGCTTCGCTTGTGTATTTTTTAATCTTTGAAATATCTAATTCTTCTGTTCTTCCGTTACGTTTTATGACTTTCATTTATATGTTTGACCTTTTAAATTTGATTATCAAAAAAGCTAAATTTGCCGACTAAATTTAGCTGTATTATTTAGTACTATTTAAATACTCTTTTAAAGATTTTATCTACGTTCTTTGTATAGTAGCTATAGTCAAAGCACTCTTTTATCTCTTTTTCGTTTAATTTTGCTCTTAGATCGATGTCGTTTAGTAAATTTTGTAAAAATAGACTGTGTCCGTTTTCGTCTATGGCTTTTTTGCCTTCTTGCAGATCAGCCCATACTTTCATAGCATTTCTTTGGACGATTTTATAAGCATCTTCGCGGCTAACTTCTCGTTTTGGAAGTTCAAGCAAGACACGTTGAGAAAATACAAGTCCGCCGGTTAGATTTAGATTTTTCATCATATTTTCCGGATATACTACTAAATTTGAGATTAAATTCGTAAGACGATTTAGCATAAAATCAGTCGTTACGAAACTATCAGGAAGTATAAATCTCTCGACTGAGCTATGGCTGATATCTCTTTCGTGCCATAAAGCTACGTTTTCCATAGCCGGGATAGTGTATGAGCGGATCATTCTACAAAGACCGGTCACGTTTTCGCTTAAGACTGGATTTCTTTTATGAGGCATAGCGCTTGAGCCTTTTTGTCCGGGACTAAAGTACTCTTCGGCTTCATAAACTTCTGTTCTTTGATAGTGCCTTATCGCGACCGCTATTTTTTCGCAACTACTAGCGAGCAGGGCAAGCGCACTTACAACTTGAGCGTATCTGTCTCTTTGTATGACTTGATTTGACGCTGGAGCAGGACTTAGACCAAGATACTCACAAACAAGCTCTTCAAGCTCAAGCGGAGCGTGAGCGAAGTTTCCCATAGCTCCGCTTATCATACCTACGCTTATCGTCTTTTTAGCATGTTCTAGAAGTTCGTAAGCTCTTTTTATCTCGTCATACCATATAGCAAGCACTAAACCAAATGTTATCGGCTCACCGTGAATTCCGTGGCTGCGACCTACCATAAGCGTATTTTTATGTTCTATCGCGCGAGTCTTTAAAGCATTCATTAAATTTGATATATCTTCAAGTATGAGATCTAAACTATCTTTTATCTGAAGTGCGACAGCAGTATCTATACAGTCACTGCTCGTCATACCAAAATGTACGAAACGACTCTCTTCTCCTAAGCTTTCGCTTACGCTAGTTAAAAAGGCTATAACGTCGTGTTTCGTAGTTTTTTCTATCTCGTCTATGCGAGCTATATCGAATTTAGCGTTTTTGCATATTTTTTCACAGTCATCATCTGGGATAAAGTCTAGTTTATTCCATGCTTTTACAGCTGCTAGTTCTACTTTTAGCCAAGCATCATATTTTGCTTGCATGCTCCATTTATCGCTCATAATTTTTCTGGAGTATCTATCTACCACTTTATACCCTTTTTTATAATAAATTTTGTATAATTTTTAAGTTGAAATTATACAAAAATAAGGCTGAAATGTTGGTTAGAAATGGCTTATAAAAAGTTTAAATTAGGATATTTTTTGGGCGAAAAAGCTTACCGTATTTTTTTAAATTTAGGTTATAGTATGAAAGAAGCTCAAAAGCTTTGTGACAAAGGTAGATTGCTCGTAAATGACGCTGTTTGCGGTAAAAACGATCCGGTTTTCGGGGAAGCTTATTTTATAGATTACGAGTGTGAGCCAAAGGGATTAAAACCTATATTTGAATGTGACGAGTTTGGTGTATTTGATAAACCAAGCGGAGTTTTATCTCATCCAAATGGTAGAAATTGCGAGTATAGTTTATGTGATGAAATTTGGTCTTTGTGGGGCAAAAAAGCTTGTGTTGCCCATAGACTTGACCGAGAAACAAGCGGAGTTATCGTTGTGGCTAAAAATGCGAATTCCGCGTTAAATTTAAAAAAATCTTTTGAAAATAGGGCAGTAGCAAAAACTTATCTGGCTTTTGTGAGAGGCAAATTTGACGGTAATGGACTTGATAAATTTCATATAAATGACTTTGAGGATTTTAAAGATAAGCTAGAATTTTTTGATAATATCCAAGGTTTTGTTATCGATAAAAATATGGATATAACAAAAGATTATGATGATATAAAAATCAGAATGGAAATTTGTCCGGAAGGAAAGAGAGCTGTGACCGTAGTAAAACTCGTAGAGTATTATCCTAAATTTGATATCAGCTTGGTTGAGTGTTATCCACTCACCGGAAGACAACATCAGATTCGCTTACATTTGTTTCATATGAAACATAGAATTTTGGGTGATCCGATTTACGGCTTGGATAAATTTAATGTAGAGCAAATTTTAGATGGCGTGATGAGCGAGCGCGATAGGGTGAAAAATACTGGAGCATCAAGGCTAATGCTCCACGCAAAATCAGTTAAATTTAAATTTAAAGATCAAGTATTTGAGATAAGATCAGAACAAGATTTTAATTTTAATAAATAATTTTGAAATTTAATATAGCAGTGATCCTAAAATACGCTTTATAAATTTTTATTTCTTTTCATTTTTTATGACGAATAAAATTCCGCTAAGACCTATTATCACTACAATTGCGATAAAACAGATTTGAACTATATCTAGTAGATTCATTTTTTATATTCCTTTGACGTATAATTCTTGATAAATTTCTTTAAAAAGTTGCATTAAATATTTTTTATCTTCTAAGTTCTCGATCAAAATCATCTCTTTTGCATTAGGATATGGTAGTCCGTATTTTATATTTTTTATGATTTTTTCGGCGGATTTCGTCTTTTTTATTAGTAGTCTATCATCATATATTCCGCCTATGATTTTGCCTTTATAATATAGTATGAATTCGCCCATCATCACTTTAAAGCTGATGTTGTCTAAACCTTCTAAAACAAAGTCTAAAAATTCTCTTTTTGAACTCACATTTCAACCTTACTTCTCTCTTTTAGCTGACCACAAGCAGCACTTATATCAAGTCCTTTACTTTGACGAATAGTGCAAGTTACGCCGCGACTTTGCAGATAAGTTCTGAAATTGTCCACGTTTTCTATGCTCGGTCTTTGGTACTGGCTTCCTTCATGCGGATTGAAAAGTATTAAATTTACTTTTGCTTTTATACCGTGTAGAAGTTTGACAAGTGCTTTTGCGTCGCTTAGATTGTCATTGACTTTATCCATTATAAGATATTCAAACATAACTCTTTTTCTCATATCGATGGGAAAAGCTCTCACTGCGTCCATAACGGCAGCTATGTTATAAGCTTTGTTTATCGGCATAAGTTTTGCGCGAAGCTCATCTGTTACGGCGTGAAGCGATATAGCTAGAAGCACTCCAAGGTCAAGCTCACCTAGTTTTTTTATCTGAGACGCAAGTCCGCTAGTGCTTATAGTCTGACGTCTAGCGCCGATAGCAAGTCCGTCGTTGTCTTTTAGAATGCTAACTGCTTTACTAACGTTAGTAAGATTATCAAGCGGTTCGCCCATACCCATATATACGACATTTACTCTGCGTTCGTAAGGTATATTATTTTCTCTTTTTATCCATAAAATTTGTGCTACGATCTCTCCGGCGCTGAGATTTCTAACAAATCCACCTTTAGCCGTTAGGCAAAAGCTACAGCCCATCTTACAGCCGACTTGCGAACTAACACAGATAGTATAACGCGAGTGACGTTCTACGCTGCCATCCTCGCTTGAAATTTCCTCTTTCATAGGTAGTAAAACACTTTCGATAGTTTTGCCATCTGTTAGTTTAAATAGATACTTTATGCTTCCGTCTTTGCTGGTTTCACTCCTAACGCAAGTTAGTGGATCAAGGTAAAATTCGCTTTTCAAATTTTCTCTAACATCTTTTGATATGTTAGTCATCTCATCAAAACTTCTTGCATTTTTCTTATAAACCCACTCATAAATTTGTTTAGCTCTAAATTTCGGTGATAGTAAATTTGCTAATTCATCTTGAGATAGATCTAATAAATTTCTCATATAATGTCTCTTTCTTTCAAATATTTTTCTAAATTTAGCTTTGCTTTTTTATGGTTTTTTATAAATTCATTATGCGCGTTAGGTTCACAAAAGTTTGTAGCGCATAGAATCCCGCGAGCAGGAATTTTAAATTGTTTTGCCGTTTCTAAGACGGAGTATAGCTCCATATTTTCCATAAAAAGTCCAAGTTTGCTAAATTTTTGTGCGATATCTCTATTCGTTGTTATAAAATTTGATGAGTTCGTTATCAATGTTTCTTGTGAAACATATTTCAAATTTTGCACAATCGGCGAAGAAAATAGTGGAGAATATGAAAGTCCAAGCAAGGACGAAATTTCTAAATTTACGGCTGTTTTACTCTCATAAATATCTAAAAGATTTCCATCTTTATATAATCCGCAAGTTCCCACAAAAATGATCTCGTCTGCTTTATTTGCAGTTAATAATTTAGTTAAATTTATAGCTGAGCTTGCGATTCCTACACCTATCGGAACGGCAAATTCAAAACTCTCATTAAGTCCGGCGCAAACTATCAAATTCTAACTCCGATATCGTTTGCTAAAAGGTATTTTTTGAGCTCCGATATTTCTATCTCTTTATAGTGAAATATACTTGCAGCAAGCGCAGCGTCAGCGCCGAATTTAAACGCTTCTAAGATATGCTCCATAGTTCCGGCACCACCGCTTGCGATGACCGGGATGCCGACTAAATTTGATATTTTAGATGTGACTTCAAGGTCGTAGCCGTTTTTTGTGCCGTCGCTATCCATAGAAGTTAGCAGTATCTCTCCTGCGCCTAGTTCATAAACTTTTTTTGCCCATTCATAAGCGTCGATTTTAGTATCTACTCTACCGCCGTTTATAAATACGTGATAGCTCCCGTCCACTTTTTTTACGTCTATAGCTACGACTACGCATTGTGAGCCGAATTTATTTGCAGCTTCGCTTATCAAATTTGGATTGTGAATGGCTGCGGAGTTTAGACTTACTTTATCGCAACCTACGTTTAAAAGTCTTGAGATATCATCTATTTTTCTTATACCGCCGCCGACTGTTAGAGGTATAAAAAGCTGCCTTGCTACTTCTTCTACTACATGTACGATAGTATCTCTACCGTCGCTACTTGCAGTGATGTCTAAAAAACAAAGCTCATCAGCGCCTTCGTCGTTGTAGCGTTTGGCAACTTCGACCGGATCTCCTGCGTCGCGAAGTCCTACGAAATTTATACCTTTTACCACGCGTCCATTATTTACATCCAAACAAGGAATTATACGTTTTGCAAATTTATCCATAAAAACTCTTTTTTATCATCATTTTACAATAAAAGCTTAGAAAATTTACTTAAATAGAACATTCAATCACTATTAACCTATATTTTGATAAAATAGATATAAATTACTCAAGAAGAAGCTGTGCCAAATAAATTTTCAAATCCGCTAAAAGCGTTAAAATACAGAAATTTCAGGCTATACTGGTTCGGGATGATGATATCTCAAACAGGAACTTGGATGCAAAATATCGCTCAGCCTTGGCTGGCGCTTGAAGTTACAAATAACGCTACGTTAGTTGGTATAGTAGCCGCAGTACAGTTTTTGCCGCTTCTTGTTTTTTCGCTATTTTCAGGTGCGCTATTAGATAAAATTGATAAAAAACTTATACTAAAAATTACCCAAACAGGACTTTGTTTAACATCTCTAATCTTTGCTCTTAGTGTTGTTTTTGGTTTTGCATCGTATCCTATTATACTATTTTTAGCATTTTTAACAGGTCTTTGTAATTGTCTTGATTCGCCTTGCAGACAGTCGTTTTTATATGAATTAATAGACGACAAAGGAGATATTCCCAATGCGGTTGCACTAAACTCAATGTCTGTAAACATAGCTAGGATCATGGGTCCTTTTTTTGCCGGTATAGTTATGACTAAATTTGGACTAGCGGCCTGTTTTTTTCTAAATTCAGTCTCATTTATAGCGATTTTTATAAGTTTATTTTTTATAAAACATAATCCCTCAAAAACAAATAAACGCAAAGAAAATATATTAAAATCGATATTTTCAGGATTTCACTACATAAAAAAACGTGAAATTCTTATAAGCCCTTTGATAGTCGTTCTTATAGTAGGAACATTTTTGCCAAATTATAATGTGACAATATCTTCTTTATCAAAATATAGCTTAAGCGGAGCCGAAGATACTTTTGCTTATCTTATGGCTTTTTTAGGAATCGGATCGTTTTTTGGCGCACTTTGGGTAGCGTTTACAAGTAAAAATATCAGCTATAAAACCGTTAAAATTATGCCATTTATAGCCGCTACGTTTTTAATAGCAATCGGTCTTAGCAGGGATTTTACTACAGCCGGGGTATTTTTAGCAATGACCGGATTTAGTTTTATGATATGTGTTTCTACTATAAATTCGCTTTTGCAGTTAAACTCAAGAGAAGATTTCAGAGGTAGAGTGATGAGCGTGTATATTCTATTTTTCCTGGGCTCTACACCGATAGGAGCTGTTATATCAGGAGTTTTGGCAAGTAAATTTGGAGCCGGAATGGCGCTTGTTATATGTGGATTTTGTGTATATATTTTACTTATTATATGGTGGATAATAAAAAGTTATTATTTAAATTTGAAAATTAAATTTAATTAGTTTGTAAGTCAAATTCAGGTAACATAAACGCGATGATAAAAGCAAAGAAAAAATTCGGTCAAAATTTTTTACAAGATGAAAATATAAAAAATCAAATCATCCAAGCGATTCCCAACGATGTTAAGCGCATAGTAGAGATTGGGCCTGGCTTAGGTGATTTAACACAAAAGCTTGTTAAGTTAGACAGTATGATTGATTGTTTTGAGATAGATAGTGAGCTTTATACAATTTTATTAGATAAATTTAGAAGCGAACTAGATAGTGGAAAGTTAAATATAATAAACTCAGATGCTTTAAATGCGTGGGATAAACTAAGCGCAAGTGAGTATTTTTTGGTTGCAAATTTGCCTTATTACGTGGCAACAAATATGATATTAAAAGCTATAGACGATAAAAATTGCAAAGGTTTAGTTGTGATGATACAACGTGAAGTTGCTATAAAATTTAGTAGCGAAGCCGGCGATAAAGAATTTAGTTCTTTGGCTATTTTAACATGGTTAAAAGGCAAATGTGAGTTGCTTTTTGATGTGCCAAGTAGTGCTTTTAATCCTCCGCCGAAAGTTATCTCATCAGTCATTAGAATCATAAAAGATAGAGATTTGAGCTTAAATTTAAAATATGATAATTTCAAGAATTTTTTACGTGTAGCATTTAGCGCTCCTAGAAAAACTCTGTTAAAAAATTTATCAAATTTAGTTCAAAGAGACAGATTAGAAATATTTTTTAATACTGAGAATCTCTCTCATACTATTCGTCCGCACGAGCTTAGTGTCGCCTTATATTTAAAACTATTTAAAGAGGCTGAAAATGAACGAAGAAAACAAAACCCCTGTGGCTGAAAGAACAAATAGAAAACACAGATACAAACACCACAGAGACAATCTAAAAAAACAAGCAAATGCTAATACGCAAAACGTACAAGCAAATGAAGTCGCAACAGATATAGCAGAATCAGAGGTAAAAAAACCTAAAAAACGCAAACATAAAAACGGTAATAATACCGTAAAAATTAGCGGAAACGAAGGCTGGCAAAAAGATATGCAAGCTTCTATAGAAGCAAATAGAGCCTCTCACGAATTAAGACTTAATCCATTAAAATATCTAAACTCAAGCGAACATAAGATCAAAATAACTCCGCTTGGCGGACTTGGCGAGATCGGTGGGAATATGACCGTATTTGAGACTGACAATGATGCTATTATCGTGGATATCGGTATGAGCTTTCCGAGCGAGAGTATGCATGGTGTGGATATTTTGATACCTGATTTTGATTATATACGTAAGATAAAACAAAAAGTTCGCGGCATAATCATCACTCACGCACATGAGGATCATATAGGAGCCGTTCCGTATTTTTTTAAGGAATTCCAGTTTCCTATTTATGCAACTCCGCTTCCATTAGGAATGATAAGCAATAAATTTGAAGAACACGGTCTGAAGGCCCACAGAAGCTATTTTCGTCCCATAGAAAAAAGAAAACTTTATGAGATAGGTGACTTTGAGATAGAGCTTATTCATATAACTCACTCTATTATAGATGCGAGCGCGTTAGTTATCATTACAAAAGCAGGAACAATTCTTCATACCGGAGATTTTAAGATAGATCATACTCCAATTGATGGCTATCCGACAGATTTAAATAGACTTGCATATTATGGAGAAAGAGGCGTTTTGTGTATGTTAAGCGACTCTACAAATAGCTACAAAGAGGGTATTACAAAGAGTGAAAGTAGCGTAGGAAAGACTTTTGATGCTATATTTGCAACATCAAAAGGCAGGGTTATCATGAGTACGTTTAGCTCAAATATCCACCGTGTTTATCAAGCCATTGAGCGTGGCGTAAAGCATGGTAGAAAAGTTTGTGTTATAGGTAGAAGTATGGAGAGAAATCTTTGGACTGCTATCGAGCTAGGATATGTAAATTTAGATAAAAAGATATTTATCGATGCAAACGAAGTCAGCAAATATCCAGATAACGAAGTTCTTATAGTAACCACAGGAAGCCAGGGCGAGACTATGAGCGCGCTATATAGAATGGCGACTGATGAACATAAATATATCAAAATCAAACCAACAGATCAGATAATCATCAGCTCAAAAGCGATTCCCGGAAATGAAACAAGTGTTTCAACAGTGCTTAATTATCTTTTAAAAAGCGGTGCAAGCGTAGCTCATCAAGACTTTAGCGAAATTCATGTAAGCGGACACGCCGCCCAAGAAGAGCAAAAGCTTATGCTAAGACTTGTAAAACCTAAATTTTTCTTACCGGTTCATGGCGAGTATAATCATATAGTAAGACACAAAGAGACTGCTATAGCATGTGGTGTTGATGAGAGAAATACTTATCTTATGAGCGATGGTGATCAGATAGAAGTTTGTCAAAAATATATAAAAAGATTAAAAACTGTAAAAACAGGTAAGGTTTTCATAGACAATCAAATCAATAAGCAAATTTCTGATGATGTTGTTATAGATAGACAAAAATTGGCTGAGGCTGGAGTGGTAACTATAATATCTCAGATTGATAAAAATGCTAAAACTTTAATTCAAAATCGTGTTATAAGCTATGGTTTGGTTAGCGAAAGACAGAGTAAAAACCTTAGCAAAGAGATGGAAGAGGTTCTTTTGCAGTTTTTAAGCAATGTTAAAGATGAATTGCTTCACGATCAAAGAGCGTTAGAAAATCAAATTAGGCAAGTTATTAGAAAACATATATTTAGAAAGATTAAAAAGTACCCTACCATTGTTCCGGTTGTGTATTTGATGTGATAGTAAATTTAAACGGAGAAAAAATGGATATTTTGAGTATCGCTAAAGAGGTATTAAGCTTAGAAGCAGATGAGTTAAAAAGACAAGTAGAATTACTGGATTTTAAATTTGAAAAGGCTGTAAATTTAGCATTTTCTTGCAAAGGAAAGCTCATAATATCAGGCGTGGGTAAGAGTGGGCTTGTAGGAGCTAAGATAGCAGCCACTTTGGCAAGTACTGGAACTCCTAGCTTTTTTTTGCATCCTACTGAAGCGCTTCATGGCGATCTTGGTATGATAAGTCAAAACGATGCTGTTTTGGCTATTAGTTTTAGCGGTGAGAGCAGTGAACTTCTATTGATACTTCCGCACATTAAAAAGCGCGGTATAAAAATAATAGGAATGGCAAAAAGCGGCTCAAGTCTAGAGATGTTAAGCGATGCATTTATTAGTCTTGACATAGTCCGCGAAGCCTGTCCTTTGGGTGCCGCGCCTACTGTTTCTACTACTTTGACTTTGGCTTTAGGAGACGCTTTGGCTGTGTGTTTGATGCAATTAAAAGAATTTAAAAAAGAAGATTTTGCTATGCTTCATCCAGGTGGTAGTCTTGGTAAGAGACTTTATCTAAAAGTAAAAGATGTGATGAGAAAAGATGAATTGCCTATTGTTAGTGATGATGTTAGTTTAAAATTTGCGATTAATTCAATGACTCATGGTAAATTAGGCACGGTTTTACTAACAAATAAAAACGGTTTGTTAGTAGCAGTTCTAAGCGATGGCGATCTAAGACGCGCATTGGGTAACGAGAATTTTAATATAAATGATCAAGCTATTAAATTTGCTACTAAAAATCCAAAGGTGCTAGAAGATGAAAATATGCTAGCCTATGATGCTTTAAAACTCATAGAGGAGTATAAAATTCAAATTCTAATCATAACAAAAGATAAAAAACCAATCGGAGCTTTGCATATCCACGATTTAACAAGTTTAGGACTATAATGCGTATAAATAAATTTATTTCACACAACACAAATTACTCACGCCGTGAAGCAGATGAGTTAGTAAAAAATGGTAAAGTTAATATCAATAACAAAGTAATCGACAACTTAGCAACAGATGTAAAAGAAGACGATAAAATCAAGATAAACGGACGATTTATAAGGCTAAAAAAAGAGTTTAGCATTATAGTATATAACAAACAAAAAGGTGAGTTAGTAACTAAAAAAGATGATCGCGGTAGAAAAACTATCTATGATAATCTCCCAAGGGGTATTTCTAAATTTATAAGCATAGGTAGGCTGGATTTTGCTAGCGAGGGACTTTTGCTTCTTACTGACGCTCCTGCGATCGCTGAAGCCCTTATGGGAAGTGATATAGAGCGAGAATACTATCTAAAAATCAAAGGAGAGATAACTCCAAACGTCATAGCTGCGATGCAAGAGGGATTTTTCGCTAAAGATGCCACAAAAGGCGCTCACGCTAGAACAAAGCAAATTTCTATGGAATTTAAGCCATTTTTGGCATATAAAATCATCAGTTTTAGCGGCGGATATACAAGATTAAAAGTCATTATAAACGAAGGACAAAACCGCGAATTAAGAAGATTTTTCGGGTATTTTGATCTTGAAGTTATGGATCTAAAACGCGTTAGTTTTGGTCGTGTTAGCCTAGATCAACTAGGCGAGGGCAAATGGCGATACTTTACAAATAGTGAATACGACGATTTAAGAGATTTTTTGA
Source organism: Campylobacter fetus subsp. fetus (assembly GCF_900475935.1). Classification (NCBI taxonomy): domain Bacteria; kingdom Pseudomonadati; phylum Campylobacterota; class Epsilonproteobacteria; order Campylobacterales; family Campylobacteraceae; genus Campylobacter; species Campylobacter fetus. Next base: position 1,747,396 of record NZ_LS483431.1, on the reverse strand, counting down.
AACAAAACGGAGTGAGATATTAAAATGGTTCCAAAATTTAATGAAATGGCTTTTCCGATTTTGAAATTTGTTTCGAGTAAATATGCTTTTACTCGTCAAGATATTTATGGTTTTTTAGTTGATTATTATAAATTTAGTCAAGAAGATTTAGGCATCAAAACAAACAGTGGAGATACGCTGTATAAAAATAGAGCGGGTTGGGCAATTTCTTATTTGATAGGCTCAAGTAAAGTAAACGGTGCCATTAAACGTATCAAAAGAGGCGAGTATCAAATAACCGAATTTGGAATGCAGCTTATTAAAGACGAAAATAAATTTAACGAATGGTTTTATGACAAGACGCCGACAAATCAAAATTTAATAAACGATATCCAAACTCCAGACGAGAAACTAGAAGCAAATATCGAAGAGATACATTTAGAAGTCAAAGACGAGATCATTAGTCGAATTTTGGAACGTGAGCCTAGATTTTTTGAGAATTTGGCTTTGGAACTTATGAAAAAGATAGGCTATGACGTGGGCGGATCAAGTCTTACGAAAAATGGTGCAGATGGTGGAATAGACGGCATCATAAATGAAGATCTATTTGGATTTTCAAAGATTTATATCCAAGCTAAACGTTATGACAAGGGCAAAATCGGTCGTGATACGCTTCAAGCGTTTGCAGGAGCACTCTCAAATAAACCAACAACAAAAGGGCTTTTTATTACGACTTCAACCTTTACAAAAGAAGCGATAGAATTCTCCATGGAACATCAAAACTATTCTATAATTTTGATAGATAAATACAGACTTACTGATTTGATGTTAAAATACGAAGTTGGAGTAGAAGTCAAAGAAATCAAGAAAATTTATAAGGTAGATACTGATTTTTTTGAGCAAGAAATTTAATCGTAGCAAAGGAAGCGTTATGCGACGAAGCGACCGTGAATTAGACCGACAAATAGCCCTTAAAATAATAGACGAGAGCGAGTATGCGACGCTTAGCTGCGTAGATGAATACGGTGAGGTATTTAGCATTCCTATCTCTGTAGCCAGAGATGGCATGAGTGTTTTCATTCATGGAGCAAAGACAGGCTCAAAAGCAAGATTGTATAAAGATGGCAAGAGTGTTACTCTAGTCGCCGTTAGCCAAAACAGAGTACCTACGCCTAGCCATGAGTTTTGTCAAAGTATAAAAGACAGCGCAAGCGAACTTGGAGGTAGAGTTTTTACTACTGAATACTGCAGTGCAATAGCTACAACCAAAGCTTATGAAATTACGCAAGAAGAGGAAAAAATAGAAGCTTTGCGCCTACTTTGCGAAAAATATACTCCTAAATATATGGAGTATTTCAACACAGCAGTGCAAGGTTCGCTTAAGAAAATTAGTATTTATGAACTAAAGATCATGAGTTTATCTGCTAAGGCTAAAATTATAAAATAATTAAATTTAAAGGAGATATACCTTGAAAAATATAATGCAAAATCGCTTTTCGTGTAGACAATTTAAAAACGAAAAGATAGAAAACGCAAAGATAAAAGAGATTTTGAATTTTGCTAGACTTACTCCTAGTTCATGCGGGCTTGAGCCTTGGAAATTTGTTGTTATCAGTAAATCTGATGAGCTAGATGAGCTTGGGAAAATTTGTAACAATCAAGATCAAGTAAAAGCATGTTCTCACGCGGTTATTATACTAGCTAGAAATGATCTAAAAAGCAGCTGCGAATTTTTACAAAATCAGGTAAAAAGAAAGCAAACTATACCTGAAAAATATAACAAAGCTATGGAATATTTCGCTAACAGATTTGATCATCAAACTAACGATGAGCTAACACATTATGCAAGTTTGCAATGTTATTTGCTATGTGCAAATCTCATAAATATCGCATATAGTATGGATATAAAAAGTTGCATAATAGGCGGATTTGATAAAATTTCACTAACAAATTTTATAAATTTAACTAACAACTTTACACCTGTGTTAGTTGTGGCTTTGGGGATGAGTGATGAAACCGCTCCTGCTAAAATGAGACTTAATTTAGATGATATTTTGATTTGGAGATAGTTGAAAAGATTTCTAAATTTAATATAGTTTTGTGATGAAAATCACAAATTTAAATTTTAAAATATATTATAATATCATCCGTATCAATTCAAATTTAAAAGGAGTTTAACTATGAAAAAGTTAACTAGTATTTTTGTAGGTCTATTTTTATTGATAGGTCTTTCTACTTCGCTAAGCGCAGCTGAAAAATGTGGTACTAGCAAATGCGGTGATACAAAAGTAGAAAAGCCTAAAGAGACAAATAAGACTGAAAAATGCGGCGCTAGTAAGTGCGGCGGTTGATATAGTTTTTATAGCTTCAAAATATGCGGCTCTTTTGCCGCATGCATCTCTTTCGAGGTTTATTAATAAATGAAAAATTTCTGTAATATTTTTAATACGTTTGGCTTAAAATTCCAACATCTCTCTTTGCTTATTATACGTTTGGTTTTAGCTTACGGTTTTTATGAAACCGCAGTTCCCAAATGGCAAAATATCGAACCGACTGCCCAGTGGTTTGCTTCTATGGGTTTTCCACTTCCGTTTTTAAGCGTATATTTAGTCGCTATATTTGAGGCTTTAGCGGTTCCGCTTTTTGTACTTGGGCTTTTTACTAGAATTATTAGTGTTCCACTTATCGTAATAGTGCTTGTGGCGATATTTGCAGTACATTTTGGCAATGGATATAGTTTGGCAAATAACGGCTTTGAAGTTCCGCTTTATTATCTAGTTATGCTTTTTGCTATATTCTCGTTTGGAGCCGGCAAGATCAGTCTTGATGCAGTGATGAATAGATATGAAAGATAGACGCTCTTTTGTAAAAGTCGCTTACGGGGCTATGGCATTTTCTGCCGCACCTATAAATTTATTTGCTCAAGATGAAAATATTTTGGCTGACAAAACTCTGTCAAAAGATGAAATTTATAACATATTAAATAGTGTTTCAAAGCATCTTTTTCCTATTATAACTCAGTTAAATATAGATGTTTTGTCATATTTAAAGATTATTATATCGCATTCTAAAGTTTCTATAGGAGCTAAAAATTTTATCGTAAATGGTGTGATTTGGCTAAATGATGTTAGTATAAAACAGTATGAGTCTGATTATTTAAGTTTATCCGATAAAAAGCAAAATGATCTTTTAGAAATTGTTTCGAAAGATGAAGAGTGGGGAGAAAGCTGGATATATGATATGCTTGTTTTTTGCTCAGAAGCGGTTTTTAGTGATCCTATTTATGGTGCAAATACAGATGAAAACGGTTGGAAATGGATCTCTCACGAGACCGGACTTCCTCAGCCCAAAACACCGTTTTTATAAATAAATTTCCGAATTTAAAGGTAGTAAATGATATATGACGTCTGCATAATAGGCAGCGGAGCTGGAGCAAGCCCTGTTGCGTACGAGCTAAGCAGAGCCGGATTTAGCATAGTAGTTTTAGAAAAAGGCAAGTTTTATAAAGAAGAGGATTTTAGCAAAGACGAGTTAGCCATTTCAAGGCGTAAAATGTTTGCGCCAAATTTAAAAGACGAGTATCATATAGTAATAGAAAAAGAGCCAAACGGCGAAGTAAGTAGATATAACGGTACTTGGAGCTTTTGGAACGGCTCTCTTGTAGGTGGAAGCTCAAATTTGATGAGTGGATTTTTTCATCGTTTAAAACCGAACGATTTTAAACTAAAAAGTGTTTATGGAGAGATAGAAGGCGCAAACGTCGCAGACTGGCCTATAAGCTATGACGAGCTTGAACCGTATTATGCAAAGGTTGAAAAAGTCGTAGGCGTATCTGGCAAAGTCGTAAAACATAAATTTAGCGAACCCAGAAGTATGGCCGAGTTCCCATACGAAAAGCTAGAAGAAAACGCCGCCGCAAAGTGGTTTGATAAAGCTGCGATAGAGCTTGGGCTAACGCCACTTCCGACCCCTAGAGCCATTTTGTCTAAGAACGATCTTGGTAGAAACGCGTGTTATTACTCTCATTTTTGCGGTGCTTATCCTTGTGCGAGCGGGGCTAAGGGAAGCGGCAGAGTGTTTTTGCAGCAGTGCCCGGCTAAAGTTATACCAGAAGCCTTTGTTTATAAGCTAGTTAGCGATAAGTTTAGCGTAAAAGAGGCTTTATACTACGATAAATTTAAAAAACCTCATAGCATAAAAGCTAAGATATTTGTCGTAGCGGCCGGAGCAGTCGAGACTTCAAGACTGCTTTTGAACTCTAAAAATAGACATTTTGCTAATGGTTTAGCAAATAACTCAGGTAACGTCGGTAAAAATTTGATATTTTCAGCCGGTGGAGTCGGAAGCGGAACGTTTTATCTAAAAGATCTTAGTCAAAAAGACGCCGCGGATCTGATGAGCAGAGGTCTGTTTTTTAACAGACATATACAAGAGTGGTATGAGTTTAAAAAAGATGGTAAAAGATACAAAGGTGGTATTATAGACTTTTTGTTTGAGCATCCAAACGTTATCCCTAATGTCACTGCGCAGTTTTATGAGAATGGAAATTTGATATTTGGTGATAAGCTCATGAAAAAGATAAAAAATAACGTTTATGCAAGTAGAAAACTCACGTTTGAAGTTTTTAACGACTGGCTTCCCACTAACACGACTTTTGTTAGTGTTAGCGATACTCATAGAGATAAATACGGCATTCCGGTTGGCGTTATAAGCTTAGATGCCCACAAACAAGATCTTGAAGTAGGCGAGTTTTTATCTAAAAAAGCGGTGGAAATTTTAAAGCAGATGGGTGCAAAAGACGTTAGTTATAGTGTTAGTGGCTCTCCACCGCCAAATTTGGTAGCCGGTGGAGCAAGGTTTGGAGATGATCCAAAAACTAGCGTTTTGGATAAAAACTGTAAAACTCACGAGATAAATAACCTTTATGTTAGCGACGCTTCATTTATGCCTACAGGCGGAAGCGTTCCATATACTTGGACGATATATGCAAACTCGTTTAGGGTCTCGGATATTATTAAAAAGAGATTGTCAAATTTAGTATAAATTTGGTAAAATTGCTTCAAAAAAAAGGAATATTATGGAAGTAAAACTACTAAATTTCACTCCGCTTTGGGTCTGTTCAAATGCGATCCGCACTTGTTGGCAGAGTTTTGACAAGGGCGATAATGGCGGCGAAAAAGATGTCGAACTCATAGATAGAGTAGGCAATAAATTCAAACACGCAAGTACGTTAGAGCATTTATATTATAACTTCTACATAAAAGGCGTTAGCAGAGCTTTACTTCAAGAATTAGCCCGTCATCGCATAGCAAGTCTAAGCGTAAAATCCACGCGCTACACGCTAAAAGAGCTAAAAAATGAAAGCGAGTTTAAGGTCGGAGATTTCGAGAGTGCAAGCGTTTATATCGTGCTTACTGGAAATGAATTTGTCGATAATGCAAGTATAAATGCACTTGAGAATTTGCGCCGAATTCTAAACCAAAATACAAGCTTAGATATAGCAAAATACTGCCTTCCAGAAAGCTATAAAACAGAGTTAAGCTGGAGTATAAATGCTAGAAGCTTACAGAATTTCTTAAGCCTTAGAAGCTCAAAAGCAGCTTTATGGGAGATAAGAGATCTAGCGAATTTGATCTATCGAAATTTGCCAGATGAGCATAAATTTATTTACGAAAACTGCCTTATAAAACCCGAATAAAGGAACAAAAAATAGCAAAAACTATCATAGGTGTAGAAAAGAAAACTGGAATTTTATCTATAGCTATTAGATTTTGGCTGGGAAAAGGTCTTTCCCGTTTGTCGAGCGCAACAAAAACGGCGTGAATTATTTTAGCGACAAAGACATTGGGTGGGTCATGCGGGCGGATTGTTTTAGAAAAACCGGTATGAGCATAGAAAAACAAACATTATATAACATTAGCCGCAAAAGGCAAAAGTAGTACAGCTACGCGTCCAAAGGCGATAGAAGAGCAAAAAGCGACTATAAAAGCCGAGATAAAAAAGCTAGAAGAAATAGACAAAATTAAATTTCAAAATATTCTTATTTTTCCCTTGACAAACACCTAATGTTAGGTTTTATAATGCTATTAAAATTGAATTTACCGTTTCAAAAATAGACAAAAACCAGTTTCTAACCATAGGACTGAATAGCTACAAATAGAGTTCCGTTTCTCTTTAAAGCAAGTATTTACCACAGCGGAAAAGAAATAGAGATTACAATAAAAATGAAAAACAATAATGTAAATGTGGGAGTCCATAAATAGGGCTTTAGAAGAGACTGCTTTAGCTGGGCTTGGAGCTGGTAATGTAATACTCACAGAAAATGGTGAGAAATATACGGTAGTTACGTTAAGCGATAAAAAGGAAGTAAAAATCAGACACCCAAAAGGTCGTGATGTGAGATTTATGATGAGTGGTAGTGGGCAAAATGATAGTGATCTGCTATTTAGACTAACGAGCAACCTTACTTGTCTTAGCGAAGATGAACTTGAAAATATGGAAGCAAAAGACTGTGCTATGGTCTTAAAAGAAGTGAGCAGTTTTTTAGCATAGCCCACTCCACTCATGGGGTGGCTCTCATAGGTCACGTTCTACACTTTTCATATAGTGAAATTATGAGTATGGATGTGGGCGAATACAACGAGTATTTAAAGGAAGCTATAGAAATTATCAAATCTTTAAATGCGTGTGATAAATGATAAAAAGCGATAAAACGTATTGCTTGTGCAAGTAGGCAATAAATCAACAATGTATAAAAAAAGATAGATAAGCGTAGCACAAATAATAGATGAAGCAATTATGTACTCATCATTGTTTGTAAATAGCAAAACAATAAATGAAATGATGCAAAGTGCAATAAAAATTGTAAATCTTTTCATAGGTAAATTATATAAAAAAAGGTAAAAAAATGCAAGATATCGGAATCGGTCTTAGGTACGCTTGATTTTTTGGTTGCTTTGGGATTTGTTTTGCTTGCGTTTTATCCTGTTTTTGGGTTTTTGGTGCTTGTGATGAGTATAAGACTTGTAGGCGAGTATGCACTTGTAAAACCGGGCAGGGAAATGCTTTTCGTACCACTTAACAGCGAGAGTAAGTATAAAGTCAAAAATTTCCTTGATTCGGTAAAAAATATGAAAAAGAGGATTATAAATTTAAAGATAAGGAGCTAAAATGCAAGATTCTAGGCATAAATTTATGAAAAACACTATGCAAATATCGAAGTAATTAAGACTAAATTTGACAGACCGTTTCTTGTAGCAAAACACGCCTTAAAGTTTATGCTCCCACAAGCTATCAATGAGGGTAAAAATGCGCAAAACGTGAAGGCTAGGATATTTAACCTTAGCTCGATAAGAGGATTTAGGGTATCAAACAATTCAACACCGTATTGCATGAGTAAATTTGCTTTGAGCGCATTTAGCACTAGATAAAAGGAGCTTAGATGAATAATAGAAGAGATTTTATCAAATTTATGCTTTTAATTATTGATATGCCAAATAAAATATTCGCAAGTAGTGGTTCAAAAACCCTTGTAGTCTATTATTTACACACTTTAAATACACATATTTTAGCCTCATATATCCAACATATTGTTGGTGCAGATATGCTGAAGCTAGAAACTTTCGATACTTATCTAATCAATTATGACCAAATGGTCTCATTAGCCGCCAAAAAACAGAGTTTAAAGAAAAAACCAAAAGAGATTTGTTCTTTAATACAGAGCAAATCGCATCTAACTTGTCTATTTCAAATTTACAAAATATATCAAATATAAATAAGTAGCTTTATATGTTAAAAATTTAAATTTATACTTTTAAAATGTAGAAAAAATGAATAAAATATTAGTGGCTTATTTTTCAGTAAGCGGGCAAACTAAACTCCTTGCAAAAACTATAGCAGAGGCAAGCTGCAGCGATATCTACGAGATAACACCAGAGCAAATTTATACTTCAGCCGACCTTGATTGGCACGACTCAAACAGTCGTTCGAGCGTGGAAATTTTGAAAAAATCTTGCAACGTAAATTTCAAAAACGCAAAAGCGTTAAGCTCAACTACAAATAGCACTAGTGTAAAAAAATGGCTGGAGAGTTTGGGTATTTGAGTTGCATAAATTAGGCTTACAACAAGAGCTATAAGCCTTTAAATTCGGCTCAAATTTAGCCGAATACTTTTTCTAAATGTTTGCGGTAATTTTGCAAGTATATCTCCACTTGCGGATTTTTCATAACATCATTGCATATAAAAGTCGGCAGACCGCCCATTCCTATAAATTCATGAGCTTTGTGCAGGTGCAGATATACGCCATCAACGCCGACGCCGCCGAAAAACTGATCGGTATTTGTAAATGCTTCGATAGGTGCATTCCAAGTCAAGCTAAACATATATTTTTTATCTTTTACAAGTCCTCCTGATCCGTATTTTGCCGATGCGTTGCTTCTGCTTCTTCCGTCATTTTCATATAAAACACCATGACCCGCTGTAAAAATTTCATCTATGTATTTTTTTACTACCCAAGGTTCACCCATCCACCAGCCGGGCATTTGCCAGACGATAGCTTCATTGCTTGTCCATTTTTTTAATTCATTTTGTACGTCATAACCTTTATCGATTATAGTTTCTTGCACTGTTATACCGAGATTTTGCAATGTGTTTTTTGCTTCGTTGTGCAGCGTTTGGTTTAGCATGCCTTTTGAATGTGCGAAATCTTTTGCTCCGTTTATCAATAGTACTTTTTTCACAATTATCCTTTTTTAAATTTTAAAAATTATAGCGTTGTTTTTTAAATTTACTCTTGACAAACACCTATTGTCGAGCTTTATAATATAATCAAATAAATTCCAAGGAGAATAAAATATATGTTTAAAAAATTTATAAAATTCTGTACGATTTTAGTCGGCGCTAGTGCTTTCACCGCTTCTACCCAAAGTATAGTAACATCAGGAGTTAAAGGAGGCAGCGGGTACTTTACAGGTGAAGTTAGCGTTAGTATGCTTTTTCAAAGCGATACTTGTCGCCCTTTTGGCGGAGTTTTCGCCTAGATCTAGAACTGCGCGGCAAATAAAGGAAATGTTGTGCTTTGTCCTCCTGATATCAAACATTTTCACGGCACTGGATTTGATACAAAAGCAGCTCATATAGCTTTTACCAGAGAAAGAGATGGCAAAAACGTGATTTGGATGGAACACGTGAGCGATGAGAAGTATGAAAGACTAATAAAACAGGCAAAAGAGGATTAAAATGCAAAATCGTAGAAATTTTTTGCTAATACAGCAGTTGATTTGAGAGCTTTAGCAATAATCTCTAGTGCGGCAGATTCAAAAGAGTAAAATACTGAAAAAAGGTGGATAATTTGAGCGATAGCTCAAATAAAAATTATAATAAATTCTTCTGAAGTACTAATCCGTTTTCAAAAACAGACTCTGAGTTTATAGAAAATCATCTAAATTTTGCATTCGGAGATATATTTTTGTATTTAAAAATAGACGATAAAACTAGAATTATGTTTTGGCTTGGCTGTTTGATAGCAAGCGGCGGACTTAGAGAGTACAAAAGAGTTGTTAATGTGGCTTTGAAAACGGCGTATCGCCAAATGAGATAAAATAAATTCTATATCAAAGTACTCTTTATGTCGGTTTTGTAAAAATAGATGATTTTATACATGCTTGTAATGAGGTTTTTAGAAATGATGGCATTAAGTTTCCTTTAAAAAATGCATCTACAACGACTATAAGCGACAGAGAAGGAAAAAAGTTTAGCTATACAAAGAGCGTTTTTTGGTGAGGCTATAGATAAAAGCTCACGCAGCAGAAATATAAATTTAAGAAACACAAGGGAAATTCTTATAGATGTCGTAACTTCGTTAATTTCTTATATCTACTACCCAAGGAGTTTAAACGCACTGCGAGCCATTGATGAGGTGAGTGCGGTTTGATTTTAAGATTAAATACCGATTACGTAACCGGTATTTAATATCTGGTTAAAACATTTTTCCTATTGTTGCCGTCAAATTTAGGCTTTTTGCATCTTGTTGTATATTTGCTGCTGTGCTAAATCTTATAAAAACGTCGTTTGGATATAGCATTTCTAAATTTGCTCCTATAGTGAGTAAATGTTCACTTAATTCATATTTTTGAGTAAAACCGTTAGAACTAAAATCTATAAATTTAGATGAGTTTTTGATATCTTTTCCACTTAAACGATACTCATAAATAGCGTAACTCGATAGCTTTGTAGTTATGTTTTGATTTTTATTTAAATAAGCTAAGTTTAGTCCAGCATTTATACTGGTTGTATGATGAGAGATGCTATCAACTTTTCTAGCAAAAATATTGCTATTTATATCAAATCCTTCTTGATAAATATAGTTATAATTCACGTAGCTAATCGGAGTTAAAATGATATTATTAAATTCAAAATCTTTTGCTAAGCCCATCATAGCTCCTGCTATAAAATGGTTATAATTTGATTTCGAGCTGCTGCTAAGAATCGGATTTGAGCTTAGATCTAACGTGTTTTTGCCGTATCCTAAAGCAGCCGCGCTTAGCACTTTAAAATTTTGAAAATCATAAATATAGTTTATACCCGCATTTATACTATCTGTTTCGTAATTAGATTCGTTAAATTTATTTTTTGTATTGCTTGCTCCTAAATTTAATGAAATTTGTCCATTGTCGCTCATGCTAGTTCCAAAACCAAAATCAGTTCCTATTTTGCGTCCTTTATACTCATCCGCATCTGTTTTTTTGTAATTTGGAGCCGCATACCAAAAATATTCTTTGTTCTGAGCATAGTCGTTGTTCGGCGCAAAGAGCGTGTTTGATAAATTGTTATTTATAGCAAAAATAGTATAATTTTGTGTAATTTTTGCTTGATCTTCTATTAAAGCCGAGATATTTGATAGATAGCTTTGATTATCTATACTTTTTACCGTGTTTTGTATACTGCTTATATCTTTGCTTGTATCTAAGTTTTTAAAAAAATCTTTATAGAGATTTTGTTTATTTAAATTTGGATCATTTAGCTTATAGCGAATATCTCTTAAACTTGCTCCGATGCCCGAGTTTTTTATATCATAAGCTCCGTTTTTAACTCCTTTAAATACAATACTTTCTTTGTCTTGAGATATATCAAAATCCAAAGTTAAGGATTTTTCTAACTCTATAGTGCTAAATGAATTTAAATGATTTTTTAAATTTCCTAAATCTAGTTTTATTTTTGTATTTTTTTCATAAAATGTATCCGTAAGAGGTATAAACACAAGCTTTGAGTTTTTGATATCATAGTTATTAGCTATTAATTTAGAGTTGTTTTTAGCTAAATTTGCAACGTCTATCTGAAGTGATGCATTTTCTCCGTTTTGAGTATATGTTCCATTTATGATTAAATCGCTTAAATCTTCATTTCCTGGTCGAACTATGCCTTGATTGTACAGATTTTTTTGGATAATTCCATTTCCGCTTAATGTACCGGCTTGCTCTACAAAAACATTACTATTTTTAATCTCTCCGCCTTTATTGCCTGTTCTAAACAGCTTTAGTCCCCCGTTTCTTACTATAGTATTTCCTTCAAAAAAAGCATCTGCGCTAAGAGTTAAAATACCGCCACCGTCTTTTATAAATCCTACGTTTAGATCATGCATACTATATTCTCCGCCTTTATAGTGCCATAGCGGATTATATTTTCTTTGGGCTATATCGTTTGCAAAAGTAGCGTTATATCCATTTGTGTCTATAGTGTAATAAAGTGCTTGTTCATTTCCATAATTTAAAATATCATTTAGAGTAAGTCTATTTGCGTCTAAAAGCGCTAGTCCGTTCATGGCTTTTTTGATATCCAAGATACCTTGACCTATAAGTTCTTCTTTGGTTATAGAAGATACTTGAATATTATTTATATCACTAATAAAATCTATTTGTTCAGCGATATATTTTTGAATTTGTTTGTCTGTTGTTTTGATAGAGTATTTTTTGAAGTACTGCGTATAAAATTTTGCAATCTCCTCATCTGTATAACCCGCTTCTATCCTATCTTTATTTATCTGTGTCCAATCAAGAGAACCGTCTGCCATAGTAGGAATTGCATTATCTACGTAAATTAAGCTTACAAATAGTTTTTTACTTTTATTGTTTGTGATATTTTTTAAAACCATTTTTGGCAGTTTTATATTGCTGTTTGCAGTGCTAAGCAGCAGATCTCCTATCTGTTTGCCGTTTAAAAAAGGAAACTTTTGAGATACTAAAGCCGCCGCTCCAGTTGCAAAAGGAGCGGCCATAGATGTGCCTTGTTCTGGTACGAAACCATTTGTAGTGGCGCTATCGGCAGACCAGATATATTCACCAGGAGTTAATATAGAAAAATAAGCCGTTCCTTTAAAAGCGTTACTAAAATCCGTAAATGCAAAAGGTTTGCTCATATCAAATCCCTCATCGCCCAACTTCGTTACTTTAGACGAATCTATAGCTCCGACAGCTAGCCAAGCATTGAGATCTTGATCGTAATGAGGCAAAGAAGCCAAAGTGGATGGAGAAGATATGCCTGAGTTTCCAGCAGCAAAAATATTTAAAATTTGCTTTTCTTTCGACAGTCTGATTATAGATGAGTTTGCATTTGTTTGATCCATAGCTTCGATTATATAATCCTCGACTTCATCTTGCGTTAATTCATAAAAATCTTCAGTAGCGTCGATATGCAAAATAGGAAATACAAAATCTCCAAATGAGTTATTTATAATTTTAATATTTTTATTTGGATCTCCGAAAAACTTATACTCCGCATCTAAATTTTCCTTAATGTGATTAAATGCATCAAGCGAGGCAGGAGCTTGCATTCCATAACCTTTTGCGTTATAAGCAACTCCATGCATAATGGGATTATTAAAAGCTCCTAGAGCGATTGCGGCTACTTGGGAACCGTGTGAATTATAATTCCAATAATTTGCTTTAGTTTGATCACTAAAAGTAAGAGCTTCTAGTATTTGATCATTTAAACTACTATGTTCTAACCTAAAATCATCATCAAATATGCCTATAAATACATCTTGCCCGGTTATGCCTTGCTCATAAGCAGATTTTGTATTTATAATATCTAAATCTTTTTCAAAATTTGGTTCAAGTGCAAAAATATAGCTATTTAAAAATGTACACAATGCGATTATAACCATTTTATCGCTTTTTTTCATAATATTCCTTTATTATTTTCTTAAATATATATTATTCTAATTTATTTAAATAAAATTTAAATTTTTTATAAATTTATAAATTAATATGAAATAAATATATATTTGTTACACTAAACTAAATATTTGCTTAAGCTATTGTTTTTAAACTTTATATGATTTTTTATACTAAAGTAAGATATTTTGGATTATTTAAATTTAAAAATGGTGGAGTTAAGCGGGATCGAACCGCCGACCTCTTGAATGCCATTCAAGCGCTCTCCCAGCTGAGCTATAACCCCTAAGTAAATGTACACGAATAATTCGTGTTTTGGAATATTACCAACTTTTTACTTATATTTTTTTGAAATTTAATATTTTTCTAATTTTATCAAATAAAATTTTAAGCTTTGTTTTGATATTATTTCAACTCTTAAAAATTTTGCGGGAATAGCTCAGGGGTAGAGCATAACCTTGCCAAGGTTGGGGTCGCGAGTTCGAATCTCGTTTCCCGCTCCATTTTTATTTAGCCCAGGTGGTGGAATGGTAGACACAAGGGACTTAAAATCCCTCGGATATTTTTTCCGTGCCGGTTCAAGTCCGGCTCTGGGCACCACCAAATTTAGTATTTGTTTGCATGGCGACATGGCCAAGTGGTAAGGCAGAAGCCTGCAAAGCTTTTACCCCCAGTTCGAATCTGGGTGTCGCCTCCATGATAAAATAGGAGTTAATTGTGCGTTACTTTGTTATGACGCTTATAATTACTGCATTTTTAGGCTGTTCAAGCACTTGGCATGGTATAAAAGAAGACTCTAATAGTGCTTATCAATGGTCAAAGAAAAAGGTCAATCAAAGCGCTGACTGGGTAGAAGAAAAAACTTCAGATTAATGTTAATTCGGGAGATGGCTGAGTGGTCGAAAGCGGCGGTCTTGAAAACCGTTGAGGTGAAAGCCTCCAGGGGTTCGAATCCCTTTCTCCCGGCCACTAAATTTATACTTTTTTAAATTTAAAAAATATCTTCAATATATCAAAGTTAAATTATAATTTTATCCTATTTCACTATTGAAATTTAATGAACATAAATAAAGAGATATTTTAAGATTATGAATAAAGTTTGATGAATTAAATTTAATTTTTTGAAAATTTAAAAATATAGCTTAAAAAATATTTATACTCTAAAACTTAAATAATATATTTAATATAAAATTTATCTTATATTAAATATTTTTTGATACACTCATATAAATTCAAAAAAAGGAGATAATTAATGAGTCTTTATGATAGAAATTACGCCAAAGAGCAAGCGAATTATGAAGAAGCGGGTTTGCAAAGTGCTAGAGCCACTTTTGTAAAACAAACTTATCAGCTTCTTACTGCGTCTTTGGTAGCTGCAACAGCCGGAGCTTATATCGGCGTAGATTATATAAAAACTTTTAGCTGGATGCTGCTTATAGTGGAGTTTGCACTTCTATTTGGGCTTATGTTTTCAAAGAAAAATCCAAGTTTGGCATTAGTTATGCTATTTGGTTTTACGTTTGTTAGCGGTCTTACTTTGGGTCCTGTATTAAATACATATATCGGTGCAGGAATGGGAAATATCATAACTCAAGCGTTTCTAATGACTGCTGTTGCTTTTGGCGGTTTGACTGTTTTTGCATTTAATACAAAAAAAGATTTCTCAGCTATGGGAAAAATGCTATTTATAACTTTGATAGTTATAGTTGTAGCAAGCTTACTAAATTTATTTTTCCAAAGTGCTCTTTTAGCGACAGTTGTAGCGGCGATCGGAGCTATACTTTTTAGCGCATATATACTGTATGATACTCAGATGATAATACGTGGCGGATATGATAGTCCTGTTTTGGCAGCTGTTGCGTTATATCTTGATATATTAAATTTATTTATATCATTATTGCAACTTCTTGGCATATTTAATAAAAACGAATAAAATAAAATAGCGCTGCTTCTTGGCGGCGCTAAGCTTTAACTAAATTTTTATCTTATTTTGATATAATCACGAGTTAATAAACAAAATAAAAGGATACTCGTGAGTTCAATATTTCTAGCCTTACAATTTATATTAGCTGTAATTTTAACTATCGCTATTTTGCTTCAAAAAAGCTCTTCAATAGGTCTTGGCGCATATAGCGGAAGCAATGAAAGTTTATTTGGCGCTAAAGGTCCTGCTGGATTTTTGGCTAAATTTACATTTTTTATAGGACTACTTTTTGTATTAAATACATTAGCACTAGGTTATACTTATAATCAATCTTTAAGAAATTCAGTTGTAGAGACAAAAGAGTTTAAAAATATGATAATTCCAGAAACTGGAGCTACTCCGGCTGCGCCAGCAGCACCAGTTGCACCGGCCAACTAATGCGGTTATTATTATCTTTTTTCCTGTTTGCAACTTGGATGTTTGCAGATGCCCATATCTTGATATATCATAGATTTGGCGACGATAGATATCCGAGTACTAATATATCGCTCCAAAATTTACGCGAGCAGTTTAAATATTTTAATGAAAACGGATATGAGATAGTGCCCCTTAAAAAGTTAATTCAAAAAGTTAAAAATTCAGAATATATACCGGATAATTGGTTGGTTTTAACTATAGATGACGGATATAAAAGCTTTTATAAAAACGGATTTCCTATTTTTAAGGAATTTGGATATCCATTTACCCTTTTTGTTTATGTTGAGGCTTCGCAGAAAAAGTACGGCGATTATATGAGTTTTGATGATATAAAAGATGTGCAGAACTGGGGTGCCGAGATAGGATATCATAGCTATTCACATAAATATATGACGTATTTAAACGAGTCTGAAATTAAAGATGATTTTGAAAAAGGCATCCAAATTTTTGAACATAATTTAGGATATAAACCACAGTATTTTAGCTATCCTTATGGCGAGTATAATCAAACTATAACTAATATGGCAAAAGAGTATGGATTAGAAGCTAGTTTTAACCAAAACTCAGGAGCCGTATCTGCTAGTAGCAGTATAGGCGATTTAGATAGAATACCGTCTATGGACGGAACAAATTTAAAGGCGATGTTGTCAAGCAGATATTTAAAAGCTGATTTCATACAGCCATTAACATATCCATCAAATTCTATTTTAGATAATGTAATAGCAAAAATAGATTCAAACTCTACATCTGCTCAATTATATATAAGCGGCTTGGGATCTATGAGAGTTGATGTGAGTGATGGTATTATAGATGTAAATATCTCAAAAAAGCTTACAAAAAGACGAGTTAGAGTAATAATAAATGACGGTCACAAAACAACAACCCAAATGATTATAAAGGATAAAAATGTTAGATGAAATTTATAAAAACCAAAAAGCATTTTCAGATAAAGCTTTAGAAGTTTTGAAGCGTGATTTTACCACTCTTAGAACAGGTAAGGTAAATATAAATATAGTAGATCATATAAATGTTGATTACTACGGCAGTCCTACTGCGTTGAATCAAGTAGCTACGGTGCTTGCTACCGATGCTAGTACTATATCTATTTCTCCATGGGAGAAAACCATGCTAAAAGCTATATCTTCTGCTATTCAAGCAGCAAATATCGGAGTAAATCCAAATAATGATGGAGATAGCGTTAAACTATTTTTTCCTCCTATGACTACAGAAGATAGACAAAAAAATGCAAAAGAGGCGAGATCTATGGGTGAAAAAGCCAAAGTTGCCATAAGAAATATTAGAAAAGACGCAAACGATGATATCAAAAAAATAGAAAAAGATAAATCAGTTAGCGAAGACGAAATAAAAAAGGGCTATGATGAGGTTCAAAAAATCACAGATAGTTATATATCAAAGATTGATCAACTCGTTAAAGACAAAGAAGCAGAGCTTTTAAAGGTTTAATTATGAACTTAGAAGATATTTACCGTGATGCGGGAGCGTATTTAAAGGGGCATTTTTTACTCAGCAGCGCAAACCACTCTGAGTATTATTTGCAAAGCGCAAAGGTTTTAGAAAATCCTATTTTAGCCGGAAAATTAGCAGACGAACTATTTGAAGTTATAAAAAACGCAGGAGTGGAGTTTGATAGTGTTTGCTCTCCTGCTCTTGGAGGAATTTTAGCTGGATATGAGCTGGCGCGTGCCGGAGCTAAAAGATTTATATTTACTGAAAGAGTAGAAAAAGTAATGAGCTTAAGACGCGGATTTAGCGTTGCTAAGGGCGAAAAATTTATTATTTGCGAAGATATTATCACTACTGGAGGCTCAGCTCTTGAAAGCGCTAAGATTATAGAAGAGTTGGGCGGCGTGGTGGTTGGATTTGCGGCACTTGCAAATAGAGGATTTTGTAAAGTTCATAATATGAGAAACGAAGGCAAATCAAGTTGTAAACTTCCTGTTGATAAACCTCTATTTGCTCTTGGAAATTTTGAGTTTGAAATTTATACTCCAGAAGAGTGCCCTCTTTGTAAAACCGGCAGCAAAGCTATAAAACCAGGAAGTCGCGGCAACTGATGAGCCAAAAACCAAAAGCCGTTCCGTCTGCTCTTATAAGCCGAGTAAAGGCTTTTATAATAGATATGTTTCTTATAGCCGTGCCTCTTTTATATATAACAACATATTTGATTTTAGACGGTAAAAATGATTTTCAGCATAATCAGCTTGCCATATTTGGCGTTTGGTTGGTTTTTGGTGTTATCCAAAGTCTATTTTTTGCACTTAATGCTCAAAGCCCCGGATATAGATCACAAAATATATATCTTGTGAGCTTAGATGGCAAAAAAGCCGGATTTATCTCTTATATGCTCCGCTATATTCTTTTTATAACTACTTTTATATTTGGCGGATCACTATTTTGTTTTTTTAGGAAAGATAAGCGTAATATTCAAGATTTGCTTACGAGTACTATTGTAGTGACTAAAAGATAACTTTTAATTAATATTTTAAGAGTTTATTTATCTTTTGTGTGTTATAATTTTTAAATCAAATTTAAAAGGATAAAAAAATGTCAAATGTAACATTCCAAGGTAATCCGGTAACTTTAAGCGGAAATAGTGTAAATGTAGGTCAAGTAGCACCAGAAGTTGAGTTGGTAGGCAAAGATCTTTCTACATTCAAAGTAGGCGGAGCTACGGGCAAATATCAAGTTTTAGTTGTAGTGCCTTCACTTGATACTGGAGTATGCGCAGCTGAAGCTAGAAAATTTAATGAAAAAATGGCTAGCAAAAGTGGAGTATCTATAAGCATTATATCTATGGATCTTCCATTTGCTATGGGTAGATTTTGCACTACAGAAGGTATCGAAAATTTGAGAGTAGGTAGTGATTTTAGAGGTGCCAAATTCGGTAATGCATACGGTGTGCTTGTAAAAGATAGCCCACTTGAAGGACTTCTTACAAGAGCTGTTTTTGTACTAGACAAAGACGGAGTTGTAAAATATAAAGAGATAGTTAGCGAGATAACAACAGAGCCAAACTATGAAGCTGTTTTACATGCTATTAGCGATGGTTGTGGTTGCCATTAATCAAATAAAAATTTAAATTCTATTTAAATATAAAAAACTCTGCTATAATAGTGTGATGAAAAATAATAGCTACATTTTTGGCGTTTTCATCACGCTTATCGGCGGAGTTTTATGGGGTTTTAGCGGTGCTTGTGGTCAGTATCTTTTTGAACAAAAAGGAGTAAGCTCAGACTGGCTTGTTCCATATCGACTGCTTATATCTGGTATAATTTTACTATCAGTTTATCTTATAAAAAGTCCGAAAATAATTTTTCTTCCATTTAAGAATCCAAAAAATATACCGCAAATTTTAGTTTATGCGATTATAGGTCTTATGATGACTCAATACAGTTATTTTTACTCTATTGAGCTTTCAAATGCTGCAGTTGCAACTGTTATACAATACACGGCTCCGGTATTCATTTTGATAGTAGTATGCTTTATGGATAAGCGACTACCGTATTTTAAAGAGCTAGTAGCGCTTGGATTTGCTATATTTGGAGTATTTTTCTTGGCTACTCATGGGGATTTTACCACTCTTGTTATAAGTCAAAAAGCTCTTGTATTTTGTTTTATAAGCGCACTTTGCGTGGTTGTTTATAACATAGTTCCAAAACGTCTTAATAAAGATTTTCCTATATCTTTGGTGCTTGGCTGGGGTCTTATCATCGGTGGAACTATCTTGAGTTTATATATGAAAGTTTGGACTTTAGATGGGGTTAACGATCTTGGCGGATACTTGGCTGTTGGCGGAGTTATACTATTTGGAACGGTTTTAGCTTTTAGTTTTTATATGACCGGAGTAGGTATAATAGGAGCTAGTAGAGCAAGTCTTATAGCCGCCATTGAACCTGTTGCCGCCGCATTTTTTACTTCTGTTTGGCTGGGAGTTAGGTTTGTATTTTTTGATTATTTAGGGTTTATACTGATAATGCTTTGCGTTTTTATATTATCAAAAAAAGGCTAAGATGGATTTAAGTAATGATTTTAGACCAAATAATATCAATGATATGGTCGGACAAAAAGATATTGTAGAGCTATTTTCTAAATTTATAAAATCTAAAAAGATACCTCATAGTCTATTTTTTGGTGCTACTGGTTGTGGTAAGACGACTATGGCAAAAATTATAGCAAAGCAGATGAATTATGAGTTTTTTGAACTCGACGGCGCAAATTTAAAGAGTGAAGATATAAGAAAAATTATATCTAAATTCGAAACTACTCTATATAAACCGTTGATTTTTATAGATGAGTTTCACAGGCTTAGTAAAACTCAGCAAGAGACTCTTTTGATTCCTATGGAAAAAGGAAAATGTATCATTATGGGCGCTACTACAGAAAATCCTAAATTTGTTGTTAGTAGTGGGATAAGATCAAGAATGATGATATTTGAGTTCAAACCTCTTAGCCATGATGAGCTAACGATTTTACTAACAAAAGTTCAAAATGTTATTAAATTTGAAATAACAAATGAAGCAAAAGATTATCTTATTAACAGTAGCGGGGGAGATGCTAGAAGCCTTTTAAATTTACTTGAGTTTGCATTGAGCGCGGATAAAAGTATTGGTTTAAATATATTAAAAACTCTTCGTTCTCATAGAGTAAGTGAAGGCGTAAGTAACAGTGATACGCATTATGAGTTGACAAGCGCACTTATAAAAAGTCTGCGCGGTAGCGATATAGATGCTAGTATTTATTATCTAGCAAGGCTTATACAAGGCGGTGAAGAGCCGGCATTTTTAGCTAGACGTATGGTGATATTTGCTAGTGAAGACATAGGAAATGCAAATCCTAACGCACTAAATTTAGCTACTAACGTTATGTTAGCTGTTAGTAAAATAGGCTATCCTGAAGCTAGAATTATATTGGCTCAATGCGCCGTGTATTTGGCAAGTTCACCAAAATCAAACTCAAGTTATAAAGCTATAAATGATGCTATAGAATTTGTAGAAAACAGACCTGCGTTGCCGGTGCCAAAGTATCTCATAAATACAGATAAGGCAAAAAGCGAATATCTATATCCGCATGATTTTGGAGGCTGGGTAGAGCAAAAATATATGAGCACACAAGTTAAATTTTATAAAAGTAATGCAATAGGTTTTGAAAAAACCTTAGATGAATGGATAACAAAATTAAAAGAGAGTTATAATGAAAAGATCTGAATTGAAAATCGGTTTAGCATTGTCTGGAGGAGGCATTAGAGCTGCGATTTATCATCTTGGAGTTCTAAAATATCTAGCCGAAAATAACCTTTTAGAGCAAGTTACGCATATATCGTCAGTATCTGGAGCTAGTATGTGTGTAGGGCTTTTGTATGCTAAAAACAATATGCGTTTTCCTACTAGTAGTGAGTATTTAACTACTATTTTGCCGACTCTTAAAGACCAAATTTTAAACGTAAATTTAGAGCAAAAGGCTATTATAGAAGCTATTTTTAAGTTTAAATTTAATAAAAAAGCTAACGCCATTGCTTTGGCTCTTGCTAAACATTGGGGAATTAATGGAGGATTTGGCGATATATCTAAAAAACCTTTATGGAGTGTTGTTTGCACGAGTTACGAAACAGGTAAACACTTTCGTTTTTCACAAGATATTGTTGGAGACTGGGCTTTTGGATATATTAAAGATTCTAATTTTCCATTAGCTGACGCGATAGCCGCTAGTGCAGCGTTTCCATTTTTGATAGGAACTTACGAGATAGATACTAAGCCTTTTGAATGGTGCGATAAATCAGGAACTAAAATCGAGCCTAAAAGCGATAAATTGCATTTGTGGGATGGTGGCGTTTATGATAATTTTGGTCTTGAGCCGATTTATCAAATGGAAAATAACGGAATGTACTCAGATGATGTTAATTTTTGCATACTTAGTAATGCGGGTAAATCTATATCATTTCAGTCAAAAAAGACAGTCACGCGTATAGTTGATGTAACGACAGATCAAATATCGATCTTAAGAGCTAGAGCATTTCGTGATTTCATTTTTAGAAATAAAAACGGTTATTATCTAAAAATGGGTCGGGATTTTAGTGAAGTTGTTAGACGAGCAAAACAAGATATGAGTTTGGCAGATAAGTATAAAAATGATTTTTTGAGCGAAGAGGACTGCCAAAAAGTGGCAAATTATCCAACTACGCTTAAAAATCCTACTGAACAGGATTTTGATCTTATATTAAGGCAAGGATATGAGAGCATCATATACAATAAACTTGTTTTTGATTTTATAGAGCCATAAAGTTTAATCCGCTTAAATTGAGCTATTTTGCTTATATTAAGCGGACCGAATCTCCTTGTGTTACTTCACCTATAACATATCCGTTACAGTTTGCTAACACGTTAGTAACATTATTTTTTGGTACTACTAAGATCATTCCGACTCCGCAATTAAATGTTCTATCCATCTCGCTAACAGATACGTTTTTAGCTAGAAGTTTAAATATCTCAGGAGTTTTTATTGAGCTTCTTTCTATTTTTGCGCCAAGACCAGATGGAAATACTCTGGGTAGGTTTTCGACTATTCCGCCGCCTGTTATATGTGCTAGAGCAGATATTTTATCTTTTAAATTTAAAAAATCATCTACATAGATACGAGTCGGCTCTAAAAGTGTTTCTATAAGAGTTTTATCTTCAAATTTATCATTTAAATTTAATCCCATTTTCGATACAACTGCACGAGCTAATGAATATCCGTTTGAATGCAAACCAGAGCTAGGCAGAGCTACTAAAATATCACCGTTTTTTACAAATTTAGTTCTATCTATCTCATCTTCTTCGGCAATTCCCACCGCAAACCCTGCTAGATCAAAGTCTTTTCCATCATACATACTAGGCATTTCAGCGGTTTCTCCTCCTATAAGAGCGCATTTTGCAATGATACATCCATCGCTTATACCTTTTACGACTTTTTTGGCACTATCAACATCAAGCTTTGCGCTAGCGTAGTAGTCTAGGAAAAACATAGGCGTAGCAAAGTTACAAATAAGGTCATTTACGCACATAGCTACTAGATCTTGCCCAATAGTTTCTAATCTATTTGAGTCTATAGCAAGGCGAAGCTTAGTTCCTACTCCATCCGTAGCTGCTAAAAGAGTCGGTTTTTGATATCCGCTTGGTAGACGAAATGCTCCTGAAAATGATCCTATACCTCCTATTACATTTGGCGTAAGAGTTGATTTCACAAAAGGTTTTATACCTTCTACAAAGCTATTTCCCGCGTCTATATCTACACCGGCTTCTTTATAACTTATCATTGTTTAACCTTTATTTTTGGCAGGATTTTAGCTAAATTCAGCTTACATTCTATTAAAAGAGCTTCTTATGCTTTTTAGGTAGTCTTTTTAAATTTATAAATTTATGATAGAATGTAATCTATAATTTTTTAAGGAGATATAAGATGAAAACAAGCGAAGTACTCGGTAATACCGATGTTTCCTTGAGATACCCAAAAGCTATCGGACCATACAGCGCTTATCGAGAAGTTGGTGATATGATATTTTGCTCAGGTCAAATTCCGGTAAATCCCAACAACGGTTTAATAGCTAGCAGTATAGAAGATCAAACTACTCAAGCCTTAAAAAATGTCGGAGGTATATTAGAAGAGCTTGGACTTAGTTACAAAAATGTTGTTAAAGCCACCGTATTTTTAACTGATATAAATGATTTTTCAGCTATGAATGAAGTGTATGCTAAGTATTTTAGTGAGCCATATCCGGCTAGAAGTGCGGTTGGCGTTAAAGATCTGCCAAAAGGCGTAAAAATAGAAATAGAGGTAATAGCCCATAAACTCTAAATTCCGCAACGCATATGTTATCACCGGAAACATCGGATCTGGCAAAAGTACAGTCGTAAATATGCTAAAATTGTACGGTTTTAGCGTGATTGATGCAGATAAAATATCTCACGACGTGCTAGATAAGAGTTCTGATAAGATAGCAAAAGAATTTGGAAAAGAGTTTGTTAGCGGAAGCAATGTCGATAGAAAAAAGTTAGGAGCTCTAGTTTTTAAAGATAGAGAAAAATTGAAACTTCTTGAGAGTATTTTACATCCGCAAATAAGATCTATTATATATGAAAAAGCACATTTTTTGGAAGATAAAGGTCTTCCGTACTTTATCGATATTCCGCTATATTTTGAAAAAAACGCATATAATTTTGATAAAGTTGTTTTGATTTATGCTCCGGAGCATATTTTATTGCATAGAGTTATTAGCAGAGATAGACTCAGCAAAGAAGATGCTAAGCTTCGTTTGAGTACGCAGATAGATATAGAAGAAAAAGTGGCTAAGTCCCAATTTGTCATTAAAAATGACGGTAACTTAAAAAATCTAAATTTAGAACTAAATAATTTTATAGAAAAATTAAAGGAAAATTATGCAACTCTCAAAATATAATGCCAGCGGAAATGACTTTGTTATATTTCATACGTTTAAAAGCTTGAATAGAAGAGAGTTGGCTATGAGTTTATGTGATAGATTTAACTCTATAGGAGCAGATGGACTTATAGTTATTTTGCCCAGCAAAGAGTGTGATTTTGAATGGGAGTTTTACAATAGCGATGGGAGTTTAGCATCAATGTGCGGAAATGGTTCAAGAGCAGCCGCGCTTTATGCTTATCAAAACTCACTATGTTCTAAAAACTGCTCATTTAAAACAGGTGCAGGGATCATAAAAGCGAGCATAGACAATGATTTTGTAGAAGTGGCTTTAACGGCGCCAAAAAAGCTGAGTGAGCCATTTATAGAGTACGGTTTTGAGTGGAGTTTTTATGATACGGGAGTTCCTCATTTAGTAACTTTTGTAGATAATCTTTCTAAATTTGATCTCAGCGTTTGTTCCGAACTTAGAAAAAAATACAACGCAAATGTAAATTTCGCTCATCTAAAAGACAACGGAGTTTTAGGGGTGCGCACGTTTGAGCGTGGAGTTGAAAACGAAACAAATGCTTGCGGTACCGGTATGGCGGCTTCATTTTATACTGGAGTCGATCGTTTTAAATTTAATCCCTGTTTAAAAGTAAATCCAAAAAGCAAAGAGGATTTATGGCTTAAATTTGATGGCGAAACTATATATTTTAAAGGCAAGGTCAAACACTGCTTTGATACGAGTATTAGTTAAAATTATACTTATATTTATGGCTGTTAAGTTAGCTGCAGGCTTTTCTCCTAACTATTATATGCTTAGTATAAATGAACAAAAAGTAGAGTTTGCCAAAACTATTTCTAAGCTTACTAAAAATGCAAATACCCAGACTTTGCAAAAACGCGCGTTTGCATTGAATTATCTAAAACAAATTTACCAAAAATCTTTTAGAGATATAGATGTCTCAAATTTAAAACGGCTCGTATCTATCCAAAAAGAGTATAAAATCTCAAATTTATTTGATGAGAGCGAATATAAGTTAAAATTAGACTCCGTGCCAGTTTCTTTAGCTATAGCTCAAGCTACTATAGAGAGCGGTTGGGGAAAGAGTCGTTTTGCAAAAGAAGCAAATAACCTTTTTGGTCACTGGACGTGGGGCGGCAAAGGACTAGTTCCTCTAAATAGAGATGAGGACAAAATGCATAAAATCAAGATATTTAACTCTCTTGATGATTCGGTAAATGCTTACGCTTTAAATTTGAACTCTCATCCTGCTTACGCTCAGTTTCGAGATATGAGAGCTATTTACCGAGAAAAAGGGCTAATATACGATGGTTTAGAGGCTGCAAAAACTATGGAAAATTATTCACAAATGGGTAAAACATATGTAAAACAGCTGGAAAAAACTATTAAATTATACGATCTTACTAAATTTGATTTTTAAATTTAGCCCGGTTTGATCGTAGCGGTATTTTACTTTTTCAAATTATCGTTGATAAAAATTTAAAAAATTTAAAAAATCAAATTCGGAACAAAAATTGCTTATATAACATCAAATTTTAATCCGCAGCAAATGCAGCCAACATAAAGGATAAGATATGATGAGAGCATTATGGGCTGGAGTTACTGGACTTCAAGCTCACCAGATAGCCATGGACGTCGAAGGTGATAATATAGCCAACGTTAATACAGTAGGCTTTAAATATTCACGTGCGAGCTTTGCAGATTTATTTAGTCAAACAGCAAAAGTAGCAACCGCTCCACAAGGCGACTTAGGCGGTAAAAACTCAATGCAAATAGGTTTAGGTACTCAGATAAACTCAGTAACAAAGATATTCAAGCAAGGTTCAGTTCAAACAACAGATAAAAATACAGATTTAGCCATACAAGGTGATGGATTTTTTGTCGTTTCTCCAGACGGTGGAAAAACGTATAAATATACTAGAAACGGAGATTTTAGCCGTGATAGTTTAGGAAATTTTGTCGATAAAAATGGTTATATCGTTCAAGGCTGGCTCCGAAATGAAGATACGGGCACTATAGATCCTACCGGTCCTGTTAAAAATATCCAGATAGAACCGGGTCTTAGCACTCCGGCGCGCGCTACTACCGAAGTAGCTTTAATAGGAAATTTAAACTCAGGAAGTTCGATAGGAACTAAAAGCTCACCTATTTATTCACTTGATTCTAAAAACGGTTGGTTAGATAAAAATGGTAACGGTATATGGGAAGATGGTGAAACTAAAAACGAAAATGATTTGAGCAAAAACGAATACTATGTAGATAAAGATAAACAAGTCAAGGTTAAAGAAACGGGAGTTGATCTAGGAGTTCTCTTTAACGCAACAGGCGAAGCTTTTAACTTAAGAGACGGCCAAGGTATGTGGGTAAGCTACGCCGATGCTAAAGCTACATTCGGTGGTTTAGCTCCCGCTCCAGTAGGAGGACATAGACTCAATATAGCGATAAACGGTATAGAGATACCTTCTACTAGCGTTACCAATATAGAAGATGTGGTAAATAAGATAAATACGATTACTGATAAGACAGGCGTCACTGCTAGCCTTATAAACGGCAACCAAATCCAACTAGTAAATCAAAATAATCTCGGTAGCACCGATACTATGAAAAATATCAAGATAACTAAGCTTAGCGGGGATACTACATCTATGACATCTACAAATGTTATTACGGCTTATAAATATACTTATACCGCTACAGCTACCGGAGGTAACCACTCATACAACGATAGCTCTGCTAGAAAGGTGCATACTACTGAAGATTTAAGAAAAGCTATGCAAACAGATGCAAGGGAGTATGTAAACTATCAAGGAGAAAATGTAAGTCAAGCAGCTACAAATGCTCAACTTGTTGCTACGGCGGCTGTAGGAGCAGATAGGGCTGCTATGCTAAATGCTGCAACAGCTGAAAAAACTAGAGTAGATGCTATAGTTCCTATAAGTCAAGGAGCGATAGCCGCTACTGCCGCTATAATAGCCGCTATAAATGCTACTCCAACTACAGCTACTCCAGCAGAAGTTACTGCTGCTATAAATGCCGCCATATCAAATGATAAATTAGCTGAATATTCGGCTTTAGATTGGTCCGGGGCTATAGATACTGATGCGGCAGCCGGTATTCAGTTACCAGCAGCAGATCCAGACGGTAAATACTCAAATGCAAGCCTTAAAGATAGAAATAGAAACGACGGTGTAGAGATAACCGTAAATGAAAAAGGTCAGTTTGTGGTAAAAAATCCACAAGGCGACGCTGCATACGGAGAAAATGATAGTCATTTAGCCGTAGATGCGACAGGTGCTTTAGTTACAGATGGTAGTGCGTCAGATAATCCTCTAGCTACTACAAATCCGGATGGTACCGTAAATGTCCCTGTAAATAACGATACGTTTACCAACGACTACAATATGCATTTAGCTATCACTGGACTAAGTGATCCAAACACGAATATAAATGAAAATACTAAATTCACGGATGTATTTTCGAGCTTGGGCGGCGGTTTAAGTACCGGAACTGGTGAGAAAACTTCGTCAAATATAGTTATGTCAAGTCACGCTGCTACAACCGAAATTTACGATAGTTTGGGTTCAAAACACGAGATAAAAATGGAATTTAGAAAGATCAGTTATAGCCCTGAAAACGGTACTGAGTGGTCTATGCTTATCCAAGTACCAGAACCAGGTAAAATAAATACCGAAACAGGTGAAGTCGCAAATGTCATAGCAGGTACCGTTAGATTTAAATCCGATGGAAGCTTACTAGGCTATAGTCCATCAAATCTTACTTTCACTGCAAATAACGGTAGTGCTCCAGGACAAAATATAGAGATAAATTTTGGAAAAATCGGAGACTACAACGGATTAAGAAGCAATGATAATACCAGTACTACAGATAACATTGTTCAAGACGGTTACACAGCCGGTACGCTAAATGAGCTAAGAGTAGATGAGAGCGGAACTATCATCGGAGCATTTACAAATGGTAGAAGCTTTGGACTAGCTCAAGTGGCACTTGCTAAATTTACGAATAACGAAGGTTTAGAGAGCGATGGCGGTAACGTATTTGTTCAGACTGCAAACTCTGGAGCTCCTGTTATCGGTTCGGCTCAAACAGCAGGCCGTGGAAAGATAAATGCTTCTAGCCTTGAGATGAGTAACGTTGATCTATCTCGTTCTTTAACTCAGCTTATAGTCGTACAACGTGGATATCAAGCTAACTCAAAAACGATAACCACCGGCGATCAGATGCTTAATACTTTACTTCAATTAAAACAGTAATTTAACTTTTTTAATGCTTTGTTCTTTTAGCTTTTATTTGCTAAAAGAACAAAAATAATTATTTATTTGCACATATAAATTACATTTGCGCTTAGTTTTTGATTTTGTTCATCTGTTATAGGCAGCGCTATGCCATCTCCTTGCATACTCATAGTTTTATAATTTGCTCTTAAAAGAGTAGGTGGCATATCAAAATTTATATCTTTGGTTGTGCATAATTTATTTGTAATTTCTGAATAATGCTTCTCGAAAGATAGTGCTTTTTGAATGATTTTATCATACAGTATCTCTGCGTTTTTGGCTGCTACTTCTGGATCGCTACTTTCTCTTATAGCTGGAGTTACAGATGATATGAATTCGTTTGTTTCAAGTATCGTATCTACATCGGCTAGAAATTTGTTGTATAAGTTGAGGTTTTCTTTTGTGATTTTGCAACTGAGTTTTGCATTGGCATTTTGTCCTACTATAACTTCTTTACCGTTTTCATATGAATAGCTAGGTTCTATACTATAGCTACCTCCCGTGCATATACCGTCTTCTTTTGCACGATTTATGATAGCGTTGAACGTGTTTTTGATAGAATCTTTTTCTAAGGTAGTGAGTGAGCTTTTGTTTCTTAGTAGAGCAGAAGACACGAATCTTGGTTCAGAAATAAATACCGAAGGTTCTACTTTGATACTTTCATCAACATTTCTAGAGAATGTGAGCTCTTTGTCGCTGAATTGATTTTGCATCAAAAACTTTGCATCAAATGTAACTCCTGCTACGAATATAACTAAAAACGCGAGAGCAAATGCCATCTTTTTAAGTAAATTTAACATAATTGTTCCTTTTTTGTATAAATTTTTAAACGTTATTGTACCTTAAAAATCCAAATTTATCTTAAAAAAGATTAATTTAGATATAAGCTTTCATAGGATATAATGCGCTTCTTACTTTTGGTGCGCCTCGGTAGCTCAGCTGGCTAGAGCGCTGGTCTCATAAGCCGGAGGTCGGGAGTTCGAGTCTCCCCCTAGGCACCATATTCTACTATATTTTTTATATATTTTTAAATTTATAATCCGTCATTTAAGTTTTTTATTGATTTACAATTTTATTATAATAAGTTTATATAAATTTAATTTTTAATTTACTATAATTTAGTAATTAATTTATTATTTACTAAATTTAATTATACTAATTCCTTATTAAAATTTTAAGGAGAAATAATGAATAAAGTTTTTAGTTTCTGTGCTGCAGCATGTCTTTTCGTGTCTGCGCTAAATGCTGAGCAAAAATTACCGAGCTCATATAGTGCCGAGGATCTAGCTGATATATTTTATCAACTAAATTACTCTGCAGAGCATCCAAAAGCTAAGATAAATCATACAAAAGGTTTTTGCGCAAGCGGTGTTTTTGAGCCTTCAAAAGAGATTTCAAAATTTGTTAATGTTCCTCTTTTTAAAAAAGATAAGATAGATGCTCAGATAAGATACTCTTTAGGCGGAGCTATCATGGATGATAAAAGCAAACCTCGCGGTATGGCTATAAAAATGCAAGGTGATGGCGATTTATGGACTATGGTTATGCTAAATTTACCTATAGTTTTTGCTAAAAACGCTAAATAATTCGGAGATTTTTTTAAAATGCGTATTCCTGTAGATGGAAAAGTTGATTCTGATTTTATCAAAGAGTCTATGCAAAAAGTAAATTCTTATAGAAACTTTGATAACTATATAAATAGCATCGGAATCACTTCTAGCGTTGCAAATACGCCATTTTTCAGTGCTCATACATTTTGGTTTAAGAGTGCTAAAGATGATAAAATGATAGCTGCTAAATGGAGATTTGAACCTGTTAGTGGTGTGAAGTATTTAAATAAAGATGAGGAAAAAACTCTTAGTAACGACTATTTATCACAAAGATTTAAAGAGCATGTAAAAAGCTCGCCGGTTGAGTATAAAATGTACTTGACTTTGGCAAATGAAAATGATCCTGTAGATGATCCTGCTACTCTTTGGAAAGGAAAACACAAAGAGGTGTTGGCCGGAACTTTAAAAGTATATAAATACGATGGCGAGGGTTGCAACTCTGATGTGTATTTTCCTTCAGAAATACCTTCTGGAGTTGGCGCACCAAAAGATAAGTTATTTGATATAAGAAATGAAGTTTATGCTATAACTTTTGGTAGAAGACAATAAGAGTTAAATAGAGTTCATTTTAGGAAGCTGCTTGTTTTTGCTAAATGCTATTTTGGCGTTTAAAAGGTCATTGTTATCTGGATGAGTGCTAGCTTCCTTCCATCTAGCTTCTCTATGCGGTGTTGATTTGCCTGCTTTTGTAATTTTATTTATTAAATTCGGGCTTATAGCGCCTTGAGATATGAACTCTTTTTTAATATTGCAACCATTTATTTGCATCATATATTTTACATTTTGCATACATTTTTTAGCGTGTTCGCCTTTTGGATCTGCTCCAAGAGTCATAAAAAGACCGATATTTTTATTTTTTATGCTTTGCATAAAAGCTTTCATATCTCTATCTGGATATCCTTTATCTACCCAAAATCCAAGAGCTATAAATTCAAATTCATCTAAATTTACAAAATTTGCGTCTTTGAAGCTGATATAGATACAACTAAGAGATTCAGATACTGCTTTTGCTATCTTTTTTGTGTTACCTGTGACGCTTGAGTATATAACTATGTTTTTCATGCTGTCTCGTTTTCTACTATTTTTTGATATATTCGTTTATATATTATTTCTCAAAATATATCGTTTTATGAGACGGCATTTTATCATATTATTATTAATGCTTATAATTTGTTTTTGTATGTTATCTTAACAATTTATATAGTTTTTTTGGTTGTTTAACTAGCTTTAAATGCTGTTTAAATTTAAAAGAAGTGGATTTAAATTCACTTCTTTTTCTATTTTTTAAGTCCGGAGTATTGTCTACTTTTGATAGAAGAAATATCAGCTATATTTATTTTGCTAGAATTTCATAAATTTTTTCTATACTTTGAGTTATTCTTGGAGTTCCTCTTAATATAAGGGCTGAGGGCACTGAGATTATCTTGCCATCTTTGGCAGCTTTAGTTTTGCTTAAAACAGGATAGAGTTGCAAGAGACTTTTGGAGTTGTTTGCTGTTTCTACAACTATGATAAAGTCGGGATTTTGCTCTAAAATATACTCAGTTTGAATCACCGAAGTAGCCCCTTGCAGATTTTCGGCTATGTTTTTTAGACCTAAGTTATTTGTGATATCTATGGGCAGAGTTCCGCTATTAAAAGCCATTAAATTTAGTGCAGAAAATAGAACTACAACCTTTTTACCACTTAATTTATCTTGATGTGATAACTTAGATTTTATCTCATCTATAAGCTGTTTGCCTTCTTCTTGTTTTTGAGTTATATCTGCTATTTTTTCTATATTTTTATAAATGTCGTTCAAACTGTTTGCATTTAAACTTAATGTTTTTAAGCCTAGATTTTTTAGATCGTTATCTACATTTATAGAGTGGAAACTTGTTATCACAAGATCCGGGTTTATCTCCACTATGCGTTCTAAATTCGGTTTCATATAAGAGCCGACATTTGGAAGTTGTGCGGTTTTATCTTCTGGATAAATTTTAGTCATAGATGAAATGGCTATAGCGGCTATATTATCTTCGGCTTTGAGCATATATAGTATTTCTACCGCAGCAGGATCCAGCACTACTAATTTTACTCCAAATGCAAATTCAAACAGAGCTACAAGTATGATTAATATTTTTTTCATTTTTATCCTTTATTTTTTGGTATTATTATCGAAAAACCGTTATGATTTAGCACGTCGCATTCAAGATTGTAAATTTCTTTTAAAATATCTTTTTTGTATAGTTCTTTTGGAGTACCGCTGTAAGCGACTTTTCCATCTTTTAGCATTATAATTTTATCACAAAATATACTTGCCAAGTTTAGATCATGTAGAACTACTATGCTAAATATATTTAATTTTTTAGTTATCTTTTTGCAAAGACTCATGATCTCGACTGCATAGTTAAGATCAAGAGCGCTTGTAGGCTCATCAAGAAGTAGTATTTTAGGATCTGAGACTATCGCTCTGGCTAGTAAAACTCTTTGAAATTCGCCTCCGCTAAGAGAGTTTGCGGATCTATCTTTAAACTCTTTTAAATTCAAAAGCTCCATTACTTCACTCACTTTTCTATAGTCATCTGAGCCGTAGTTGCCAAATATCCCTTTTATACTCACATATCTTCCCATAAGTATCAAATCCTCTACGCTAAGAGGAAGTGCTAAATCAGATTTTTGCGGTACAAAACCTATAATTTTGGCTAAATCTTTTTGCGAATACTCTTTTAGCGGTTTGAAGTTTATCTTTATAACGCCGCTATTTGGCTGCAGAATTTTTAATATATTTTTAAGAAGAGTTGATTTTCCGCAGCCGTTTGGACCTAAAATTCCTATAAACTCTGCGCTGTTTATCTGAATATTTAGCTTATTTAGTATCTGATTTTTATTAAATTTAAAACTTAAATTTGATATCTCGATACTCACTAGATGACTCCTTTGCTATATTTAATAGCCAAAAATAGAAAAAACGGAGCTCCAAAAAATGCTGTTACGACTCCTATCGGAATTTCTGTCGGATTGAGCACATTTTTAGCTACAAGATCGCAAAATAGTAAAAAAAGTGCACCTGCTAAAGTAGATATAGGTATCAAAACAGCATTGTTTGACGTGCCTAGTATCATTCTTAAAATATGAGGTATGATGAGTCCGACAAAACCTATCATCCCGGTAAATGCAACTGAGAATGCCACGCTTAAAGATGCTACTATGAGCAGTCTTTTTTTTGTTATATCTACATCGGCTCCTAAGCTTTTTGCTTCTTCGTCTCCGCTTAAAAGTAAATTTAACTCATTTCTCTTTTTATAAAAATATATTAGCGAAAGTATCAAAGGTAGAGTTAGCAAGCCTACTTTAAACCAGCTTGCGCCTCCAAGATATCCCATCATCCACGCTATTATCTTAAAACTATCTTCTCCTATAAGATAAGTAGCAAGTGATGTAAAAGCTCCAAGCATAGATGAAAATGCTATGCCTATTATAAGCAAAGTAGCTACAGAGCGACCGTTTTTTGATAGTTTAAATATAACTATAGAAAGAATGCACGAAGCTATAAAAGCAAAAATACCGTAATATATATCCTCTAATCCAAATATATAAGCTACAACCGCCCCAAATGTTGCGCTTGATGCAATTCCTATTATATATGGATCTGCTAGAGGATTTAAAAATATAGTTTGAACGACAACACCGGAGCTGGCCAAAAGAGCTCCTATTAATATAGCCATCACTATGCGAGGAAGTCTTATGTCAATCAGTATAGTTTTTTGCGTATCGCTTAGATCTTGCGAGTATAGATTAAAAATCTCATTAAATCCTACGTTAGCTCCTCCCAAAGCTAGCGAAATGATCGTTAAAACAAGAAGGCAGATTAAAAAGCTTATAATGAGATAGCTTTTAATAGACATATTTAAACTCTACATAATAATTTCTTGCGTTTGCCGGTTTATACTGGTCTTTGATTTTGTCTTGATATGTAAAGTATCTCTTGTCAAATAAATTTTTTATCCCGGCAATGACTAAAAAGCCTTTTGGAAAACTGTATTTTGCCCCTATATCTACTATGGTTTTCGAGTTTATTTTCTCATATCCGTTATCGAGCATATCAGAAAAGTATTTTATATCGCCAAAAACATTTAGATTTCTAATCACTTTGTAGTCTGCTCCGAAAACTAATTTATGTTTTGCCGCTAGAGGTATTCTTTTATTATTAAACTCACCGCTTGTGATTTTTGCATCTACGTATGAATATGTTTGTTTTAAGCTAAGATCATTATCTAACATATATTGACTTGCGTAAAGTTCTATCCCAAGCCTTCTTGTTTTATCTAAATTTATAAAACGCCATAGAGTATGGTCTTCTTCCATTATGTTTCTTATCTCATTTTTTTTATCCGTGATAAATGCCGTAGCGCTCATGTACGAGCCTAGAAAATAGTCTTTAGCGCCGATCTCGTATGTATAAAATATCTCTGATTTTAAATTGTTAAATTTATAAACTGAACCGCGAGTAGCGCCTTGAGGACGTACGCTATTTGTTAGTTGAGTCGGAGATGCAGAGTAAAATCCTCTTTCAAATTTAAAATATATATTTCCGGTATCAGAGTATTTTAAATTTGGAGTTATTTCAAATGCGTGATTATTTGTATCTGGCTGATTTGCAATATTTTTTACCGTTGTCATCGGGCGTGTCGAGTTTGGCATATAAATATTCGTGATAGAACTTCTATCCAAATCATAACTAGCTTTTTCAAATCTATATCCGCTACTTATACTAAACCAGTCGTTAAAATGGTGATTATCCATGACATAAATTGAGTGAGATTTTTTTTCTAAATCTACGTTTATACTGTTTTTTACGGTTACGCCTCTTCTGGAGCCTTGATTATTTCTATATCTTAATCCTTTGTTTATATAGTATTCATAGCCATAAATTAGCTCGCCGTTGCCGTAATCCATACGGTTTTTTAAATTTATTCCATATTTTTTATCTTCAAATCCGCTATTATCATCTAGCTCTTGTTTAATTTTTTGATAATATGGGAAGATATGAAAATCTACGTAATCTCCGTATTTTAAAGCATAATCAAGCGTGAGATCAAGTCTTGTTTCATCTTTGGTCGTTTTTTTACCGCCTTGTTTTGGATCACTATTTACTTGAGCTTTACTAAGAGCGTTTAAAGTGCTAGTTGTTGCGTTATAATAGCTCGAGTTGAGCATTACGCTTTGGTTGTCGTTGATTTGATACGTTGCTCCGCCGCTTGTGTAGTAACCTCTATTTTTCTCGCCGTCTCTGTAGCCTTTCTCATCAAACTTTTTTGCATTGAATTTTAAAAACAGATCATCGTTCGCCATTCCTCCGACTGCGAAATTTAGATCTTTATAGTTGTATGATCCGAATTTGGTAGATAAATTTGTATAAAAATCTCTAGGCTGATTTTTTGTAATTATATTTATAACTCCTCCGCTAGTGCCATTTCCATAAAGTACGCTTCCGCCTCCTGGTATTATCTCTATTTGCTCTATATCATCGACTGATATAGTATTTATAGGCACTGTTGCGTGAGATGTGTCTAGCATATTTAGAGCGACTCCATTTAACATAATTTTTGTTGAGAAATTTGAGTTTATGCCTTGACCTCTCATATCTATAGTTCTGCCAAAACCGGGATCTATAAAGCTTATCGAAGGTTCTGCTTCTAAGATCTCTTCTACGTTTTTATAGCCTTTATTTTGGATATCTTCACTAGTTATGACAATCACGTTTCTTACTTCATCTTTTAGTTTGGTTTCAAATCCGCTAGTTGATATAACTGTGGTATCTAGCCTAATTTGTGTACCAAATACAAGCGTAGCCGCACTTAAGCTGCAAATAGTTATTTTTTTTAACATAGATGAACTCCTTTAATTTAGTTTGATATTCAGTTTTATGTTATTAATATTTACTTGCTCAATATGTAATTAAGATAGGCTTTATCGTTATAATTTATACTTTTGTTTTTGGAAGATTATGTATTTGGTAAATTTATCAAATTTAGCATCAAATTTGAGATTAGAGTTTTTTGCCCTCATCAAACAGACCGGCTTTTCTAATATCACCCATAAAACAGTGATTAACAAAGAAAAATAAGACATAAATAGCTTGCCGGTCTCTTTTGGTTTGACATTTTTCATTACCTCTTATTGTTGTGAGGATTTGCACCATGCGCTCTTTGGATAATTTCAAAACCATCCGTATCATACGCAGCTCCAAAACCTTTTACAAATCTTCCTTTGTTAATTTCTATCTTAATTATGTGAAAATCAGACATATTTTTTATCATTTTTATAGCCGATTCGCTTTTAAATTTACTTTCAAATTTAGAAAACAGACTCTCTTTTTTATCATCTAAAAATATCGCTTTAGATCTAAAACTTGCTCTTTTTCTAGCAAAAACAGTTTTAGCTTTGCTCTCATCTTCTAAAAACATAATTGATATTTTGTCGCTATTTTCTTTTATGGATTTGAAATGTTCGCTAACTTCAGATATAAGTATATAAAAATCATTATTATCTCTCACTACTGGAGCATACGAACAGACGCAGTGATCGCCGTTTAGGCTCGAGATAAGAACGCTGTTAAAGCTATCTATGAAATCTATCATATCTTTTGAAACCGCAGCAATACCTTCTTTTATATCAAGACTACTCATAAGATCTATTATCGCTGTTTTAAATCCTTCGCCGTTTTGTTCGGCTTTTTTTAGAAACGCAACTCGTACTAAAAGTTGATCACACGCTATATCCATACCGTCTTCGTCTATAGAATCAAGCCTTACGTTTGTAGGATTTTGTACCGCCCCAAAGTGTTTGCAAAGCATTATAAGCGTATCTATATGCTCGCTGTTCATATGCTCTATTGCTTTTCGTTTCGCATCCATTTATTCTCCTTTTTTAAAATTAATATTGATATTAAATACCAAAATTTAACATAAATTTTCTTAAAACTTTATAAATATTAAATTTAAAAATTATAAGTTATGATAAATAATTTATAAGTTTTCTATCTATTAGTTCGTATATTCTATCTGCGTATTTGAAATATCTATCATCATGACTTATAGCAAAAACGGTAATTTTTTGCTGTTTAAATAGCTTTAAAATTTCAGTATAAAACTTTGCTCTAAAGTGTGGATCTTGATCTGCTGCCCACTCATCAAGTAGCAAAATATTTCTATTTTCTAATAGCGCATTTATCAGAGCTAATCTCTTTTTTTGACCTTGAGAGAGATTTTGAGGATCTATTTGAGAGTCGTTTGGAGCTCTAAACTCAAGTAGTTCAAACCATTTTTTAGCATCATTTTCTATATCGCTAAATAGATAAAATTCACTAAATACCGCGCTTATAGTATTTTTATAAATTTGAATGTTTGAGCTGTCTATTTTTACGTCATCGATATAAATTTCACCGCTACTGGGCTTCAAAAGTCCCGCTAAAATAAGAAATAAAGTTGATTTTCCGCTGCCGTTTTCTCCTATTAAAAACAGACATTCGCCTCTATCTAATCTCATATTTATATTATCCAATATAAGCTTGTTTTCATAACTAAAACTAATATTTCTAAGTTCGATTCTTTGCCAGTTATCAAAACTCTTATATGTATCAAATTCCTCTTTATACGCGGCTAACTCTAAAGATTTTATCTTTTGAGCGGCAACTTTTGATTTTATTATCGATGGATAGGCAAAAAGCACCATCATAAGCGGAGCTCTTAAAAATAGTATAGTGATAGATATAGTTACGGCTCCGGCCATATCAAGCAGTTCAAATCCAAGACTGAGATAAATAACCAACCCAACAGCTCCTAGCGTCATCATACTTACCCAGTTACTTACTAGCGATTGGTAAAAATCTATGCTTAGCATATTTTTTCTCATATCTTGTACATTTAATCTAAATTTGAGATTAAAAAAATCCGCCGCTCTTTTTAAATTTAGACTAAATTCTTTATGAGCGTCTATAGATGTTTCATAATTTTTGTAGAGTCTATCCTCATTTTTTCTATGCTGCTTAAAAAGATTATATAGTTTTTTGATAAAATACAAACACAAGATAGCCCCAAATCCCAGCCATATAAAAACACTAAAAGCTAAAATAGGAGATAGATATAAAATATAAAAAAACGATACAATCGCAACAAGACCTCCTTGCAAAATCTCAGGTATGCGTACAAATCCATTTGTTATGCTTGCTATATCGCTTGAAAGCAGAGCTATGAGTTTAGCTCTGCCGATTTGCCTTGTATGGTGGTAATCAGTATCTAAAATACGCTTTATTATGCTTAATCGCATATCATAAATATAGTTTTGACTAGCTAAAGATATGGTATATCTAAAAGCCAAAGATGCTATAAAAAATAGTAAAAGTAAAATGATAAAATATAAGATTAAACCGTATTCGCCGCTTGTTATATTTAACAAATATCTATTTATAAACGCAAGAACGGCTAAATTTAGAGCGCTATAAAATACCGATAGTAAAGTTATAGCGCTTAGAATTAGATTTTTATTTTTAAGATTCATTGTCTTTGCGATGGTTTTTTGCTACTTTTGAAAATACAAGCAGATATATATATCCTATAACTCCTGCGGTAAATGAAGCTAATAAAATACCTAGTTTATCTGCGTGGAAGAACTCGTTGCTATCATGATATGCTAATGAATTTACAAACAAACTCATAGTAAATCCTATACCAGTTAGTATACACACTCCATAAAATTGCGTCCAAGACGAACCTTCAGGAAGTTTAGCAAAGCCTAGCTTTATAAAAATATAGCTAAACAGAAAAACTCCTACTTGTTTGCCTATAAGTAATCCAAAGAATATTCCCATTCCTACTGAATTTAAAAGTTGATTTATCTGTACTCCGGCAAGACTTACGCCCGCATTTACAAAAGCAAAAACTGGAAGTATGAAATAGCTGGTTATTCCTTGAAGATCATGTTCAAGCTCTACTAGCAGACTTTTTCCACTATCGTCTCTCATAGGTATAAAAAATGCTGCCACGACTCCTGCAATGGTAGCGTGGACTCCGCTTTTTAGTACGCTTACCCAAAGTATCAAAGTAACTAATATATATGCTGATTTTTTTGATACTTTAAATTTGTTTAATACCCAAAGCGCAAACAAACAGATCCCGGCTATAACAAAAGAGATAAAAGATAGTTTAGTCGTATAAAATATAGCTATTATAACAATAGCGCATAGGTCATCTATGATGGCTAAAGTAAGTAAAAATATTTTAAGACTTGATGGTATTCTTTTACCAAGAAGCATCAAAACTCCTAGCGCAAAAGCTATATCGGTCGCAGTAGGTATAGCCCAGCCTCTAATAGCAAAATCATTTCCGTGATTAAATGCCCAAAATATAACGGCCGGTAGTATCACTCCGCCAAGTGCGCCTATCGTAGGTAGAGCTATTTGAGATGGTTTTGAAAGTTCGCCTTGCAATATTTCTCTTTTTAATTCAAGTCCCACAACAAAGAAAAATATCGCCATCAATCCATCATTTACCCATAAAATCAGTGGTTTTGATAGATTAAAATCCCTAAAACCGACCGTAAATTCAGCTCTTAAAATTTCGGTATAAAAATGGTTTAAAAACCCATTTTGAAATAAAAGTGCTAAAATAGTAGCGATGATAAGTAAAACACCGCCGAATGATTCGTGTTTTACAAAGTTTAAATTTATTTTCATTTATTTCTCCTGATTCTTTAGTTCATATATCTCTTTTATTAAAAGTTGAGGCGTGATAAGACCTCTAAATGAGTTTTTTGATACGGAGACTAAAAGATCTATATTATCTCCGACATGAGGCGTATAGTCGTAGTTAAAAAATATTGCTTCATACGATTTGCCGCCTTTTTGAAGTATGAGTTTTAGATGATTTTCTTCTTTGCCTATAAATTTGGTATTTTTTACTTTTGCACTTTTTAGCTCAAATAACGGTCTTGGATTTCTTTGACCGTATGGTTCAAAATACTCTAAAATCTCCAAAAGCTCATAATCAATCGCATTGTGATCAATTTCGCCTAAAACCTCGTCGCTTCCACTAAAATCATATAAATCTTGTAAAAAGCAGGAGTTATTTACGGCATGTTTAAACTCGTCTAGATTGTTAGTTTCTATAACTAATCCAGCCGCGCCTTTATGTCCGCCAAATCCGCAAAGAAGTTTTTCTTGTGATGCTATAAGGGCCAATATATCAAATTTACCTACGCTTCTAGCACTTCCTTTTGCTCTGCAGCCATCAATGCTAAATACAATTGCGGGCTTTTTATATCTTTTTGCAAGTCTGCTAGCAACTATTCCTATTACGCCCTCGTGCCACTCATTTCCCCAAGTAACTATGATATCTTCGTTATCGTTTACATCTTTTATAGACGATTCGAATAATGCTTTTTCTTGCTCTTTTCTTGAATTATTAAAACAGGTTATCATATCAAGATAACTGTTTGCTTCATCTATAGTTTTACTTCTTAAAAATTTAAAAGACACGCTTGCATCATCCATTCTTCCGGCCGAGTTTATAAGTGGAGCTATAAGAAAGCTTATATCGTCAAATTCAAATTTATCTTTTCCGTAAAAACATTTTATAGCTTCAAAACATGCTCTTTTACTAGAGTTAATTCGAGTTATACCAAGTCTAACTAGTATCCTATTTAAATCTCTCAACTCCATCATATCAGCGATAATTGCTAGCGCTAAAAGATCAATGAATTTGCCCATATCGTAATTTTTTAGACTGCAAACCTCTTTTAACGCTCCAACAAGATACCATGCTACTTGAGCACCGCAAATTTCAATATTTGGAAATGTGCATTCTGGCTGTTTTGGATTTATTATCGCGTAGGCTTGAGGCAAAATTTGCGGAGGCATATGATGATCTGTGATGATAAGATCTATACCTTTTTTGGCGCATAGATCAGCTGCTTCATTTGCACTTATACCGTTATCTACTGTTATTATGAGTGCAACGCTTTCAAGTTCATTAACTATATCTGAGTTAAGACCGTAACCGTCTTTGAATCTATTTGGAATTCGTATTATAAAATCCGTACTCATATCTGTTAAAAACTCAGCCATTATAGCAGTACTAACAACTCCATCTACATCATAATCTCCAACTATAGCTATAAGCTCATTGTTTTGTATCGCAGTTTTGATACGCTCTGCAGCTTTATAAGTATCTTTGAGTTCGCAAGGCAAAGGAATCTCTGAAAGTTTTTTATGTAAGTCGTTACTAAACCTTTTATTAAGCAGATTCCTGATCTCGGTTTTATCTAACATTTTTTATTGTCTATACCGGCTTTTATAAAGCCTAAAATAGCAGGATTCGGTTTTGTTAGACGTGAAGTAAATTCAGGGTGAAACTGCACACCTAGAAAAAACGGATGATCTTGTAGTTCGACTGCTTCTATAAGGCCTTCGCTCTCTCCGCTAACTATAAGACCATTTTTTTCAAATGCTTCTCTGTATTTTGGATTTGCTTCGTACCTGTGTCGGTGTCGCTCTTTTATCTGTTTTGCTCCATTATAAATTCTACTTAAAAGAGAGTTTGGAAGTATATTGCATTTATAGCTTCCAAGTCTCATAGTGCCTCCAAGCGGACTTTTGTGGGTACGTAACTGTTTTTTACCGTTTGCATCTATAAATGAATCTATAAGATATATTATAGGATTTTTGCAGTTTTCTTGAAATTCAATCGAATTCGCATCTTCTAAATTTAAAATATTTCTAGCAAATTCGATCAAACTAAGCTGCATACCAAGGCAAATTCCAAGATATGGTATTTTATTTTCTCTAGCGTATTTTATGGCTTGCATTTTGCCTTCTATACCGCGTGAACCAAAACCTCCTGCTACAAGTATTCCATCTACGTCTTTTAATGTTTCAGATGCGCTATTTTCATCTATTTTTTCACTATCGCACCATTTTAAATGTACTCTTGCATCGAGATTTGCTCCAGCGTGAATGATGCTTTCTGTTAAACTTTTATAACTCTCTTTTAAATCAATATATTTTCCTACAAATGCAATTGTTACGCTATCGCTCGGAGCTATAACTCTTTTTACCAGATTATCCCAATTTTGCATATTTGGTCTTAGATCACCAAGATCTAACACGTCAGCTATAGGCTCAAGTATATCTTGTTTTAAAAAACTAAGCGGAACTTGATATATGCTTTGTAAATCTGGGCTTTCTATAACTGAGTTTCTCTCAACGCCACAGCTAGAAGCTATCTTATCTTTTAATTCGCGATTTATAGGAATTTCTGAGCGGCATATTATCATATCTGGACTTATTCCTATGCGGCGCAGTTCTCCGACGCTATGCTGAGTCGGTTTAGTTTTTAATTCACCGGCAACTTTTATATACGGTACTAAAGTTAAATGAATAAACATACCGTTTTTTCGTCCTACTTCGCTTCTTAAGGCTCTTATCGCTTCTAAGAAAGGAAGCCCCTCTATATCACCTACGGTGCCGCCGATTTCTACTATCAATATATCTTTGCCAACTCCGGCTTTTTTGAT
Organism: Campylobacter fetus subsp. fetus; assembly: GCF_900475935.1. Classification (NCBI taxonomy): domain Bacteria; kingdom Pseudomonadati; phylum Campylobacterota; class Epsilonproteobacteria; order Campylobacterales; family Campylobacteraceae; genus Campylobacter; species Campylobacter fetus. The sequence goes on along the minus strand of NZ_LS483431.1, from coordinate 1,704,948 downwards.
TCGTTCTACTATTTCGCCTACGATATGAGGTATAACTTGAATTGTTTTACCAAGATAGTCGCCGCGTCTCTCTTTTTCTATTACCGAGCTATAAACTCTACCTGTAGTGAAGTTGTTATTTTGCGTTAAATTTTCATCTAAAAATCTTTCATAATGTCCAAGATCAAGGTCAGTTTCAGCACCATCATCGGTTACGAAAACTTCACCGTGCTCAAGCGGACTCATTGTGCCTGGATCTACATTTATATACGGATCTGCTTTTAAAATACTTACTTTTAAGCCTACATTTTTAAGCAAAGTGGCGATACTAGCAGCTGCTATGCCTTTTCCAAGACTAGAGAGCACTCCGCCTGTTACAAAAATGTATTTTGTTTGATTCAATTTGCTCATTATCATTCCTTTTCTAAAGCGATTATATCAAAAGTTTTTTTACTATCTGATAAATTTAGTTTTATTGCTTTAGTGCGTTAGCAAATTATATAACATCGAATTTAAAATTTATTTTTATAAATTTATGGCGACTATATAATTTAAATTTTACCTTCAAGAAGTTTTAAATACTCTATAAACGCTTCATTTAAAGTCACCGATGAGTCAAATTTATTTATCCCTTTTTTTAAAATAGCATAACCGTCTCCTCCGTTAGCTAAAAAATCAGTAACCGCTATAGTATAAAGTTTAGATGGATTTATAGGCTCATTTTTAATTTTTAAATTTAAAATAGTTTTATTTGAACTATCTATAGTAAAACTAACGTCTTTTGATATTTGAGCAAATCCTCCGAATCCCGGTTTTATATTGATTATATAATTAAATAATTCCATCACTTCATCACCTTTTAGGCTTACTGCAGATATCGTATTTGGAAAAGGCATAGAGATCAAAATATCTTTTTTACTTACGTCTCCGGCATTTATACCAGATCTTATAGCTCCTGAGTTTATGATACCAAAGTCCGCTTTTATACCAAATTTAAAAAGCAAATTTATCATAGAGTCGGTTACGTGCCTTCCTATGGGCAACTGCTTGAATCTGATCTCGTTATTTTCAAACAGTAACGGCTCTTTTAACGTTATGATTTTACTATTTAAAGCCTCGTCGTGAATCCGTATAAACGGCTCTAAAATTCCGTTCATTTCATCGTCTAAATCAAAATCTTTGCTAGTTAGCTCAACTAAATTCCACTTTATCTTTTTATCTTTTAAATTTAAAACAGCTTTTCCTATATAGCGGTTATTGCTTCCTGCGCTCACTATGGGTACGCCATTTATTACCAAAGGTTTTTGAAATACCGAGTGCGAATGCCCGTCTATTATAAGATCTATACCATGTGTATTATTAGCTAGATCAACCGACGTTATATGCACGGGATCACCTTTAATATCTCCAAGATGTACTAAAGCGATTACAAAATCGGGGTTTGTATTTTTTATTTCATCCAATGTTTCTTTTGCGGCATGGATTTCTGGTAGAAATTCGATCTTTTCTCCATTTGCGCCATCAAATTTTGCCGGAATAGTTATATACTTTGTCGTACTCGTAGTAAGCCCCATTATGGCGACTTTAAATCCATTAAAATCTTTGATAATATATGGTTTTGCGATATAATTATTTTCAAATTTAACATTTGCGCTAAGCCAAGGGAAATTCTAAAGCTCCATTTGCATTTTTAATTTTTCATATGTACCGTCAAATTCGTGATTTCCAAGAGTAGCGGCGTCGTATTTTAGAGCATTAAAAGCTAAAATATCCGGTTTTGCATCAAATATATTTGAAAGCGATGAGCCGGTATTTACATCTCCTGCGTCAAGTAAAAGCGCATTTTTATATTCGTTTCTCATCTGCTTTACTAAGTTAGCTTGCAAAGCTACACCGCCAATTAGCGTACCGTCTTTAGTTTCATATGGCAAAAGAGCGCCGTGGTGATCATTTGTGTGAAGAATTAACAGCTCGTTCTCGTGTTTGTTATTTAAATTTACACAACCGTTAAATATCAATAAAAATGCAGCAAAAATCACTGTTGAAGCGACGTATTTTTTGAGTTTGTTCATATTTGTTCCTAGTATATATTTATTATCTTTTTAGTTAAAAATATAATAAATATATAATTTAAGCATAAGAATACTTTATTAATGTAAATATTTTTTATTTTCTTATTTATATATTTTACGGATATTGAAAATTGATATTTTGATTTTTTTAAGATTTATATAGAAAAATTGATTATATATTTTTAAAGATTAAGTTTTAAGATGAGCATAAAAGGCGATTTTTCCGCCTTTTATAAATTTATGCTTCCAAAATCGCGCCATTGCTCGCGTTTGTGACTAGTTTTTGGTATTGTCTTAACCAGCGGCTATTTACTGGTTTTCCAGCGTATTTCCACTCTTTGCGTCTCGCTTCTATCTCAGTGTCGCTTAAACGTACGTTTATGCTAAATTTATCTACGTCGATATCTATGATGTCACCGTCTTTTAAAAGACCTATCATACCGCCCTCAGCAGCTTCAGGGCTTACGTGCCCTATGCTTAGGCCGCGAGTCGCTCCGCTAAAACGCCCATCGGTTATAAGAGCTACGTCCGCTCCAAGTCCACGTCCTACTATAAGGCTAGTCGGGCTTAACATTTCTTGCATTCCGGGGCCTCCTTTTGGTCCTTCGTATCTTAAAACTACGACGTCGCCTTTTTGTACTTTTCCCTTTGATATGCCTTTTATAGCTTCATCTTGAGAGTTAAAGCAGACCGCTTTTCCGCTAAATTGTCTGCTACCGATGATACCGGCGGCCTTTATCACGCATCCTTGCTCGGCTAAATTTCCAAATAAAATAGCTAGTCCGCCCACTTTTGAGTAAGCATTTTGCACGGTATGGATCACGCTTTCATCTAAAATTTCAGCATTTTTTACTCTATCTCCTAAGCTCTCGCCGCTCACGGTAAGAGCGTCTAAACTTAATAAATCACTATTGAATTTAGCTATCTCGTTTATAACCGCGCTTAGTCCGCCGGCTTTGGCGACGTCTTGCATATGCACACTAGGCAGACTCGGAGCTATTTTAGTTATGTGCGGTACCGAGCGACTTATGTCATTGAGACTAGCGATATCTAACGGATATCCGGCTTCTCGACTGATGGCAAGCATATGAAGTATAGTATTTGAGCTTCCGCCCATCGCCATATCCACTACCATAGCGTTTTTGATAGTTTTTTCATTGATTATATTTCTTATCTGATAGCGCTCATCAAGTGCGATCTCGCAGATCCTACGTGCAGCTTTTCTTATGAGTTCTTCACGTTCAGGGGTAAGCGCAAGTACGGTACCGTTTCCCTCCAGAGCTACGCCCATAGCTTCGCAAAGTGTATTCATCGAGTTTGCGGTAAACATTCCTGAACAGCTTCCGCCACTTGGACAGGCGTTGCACTCGATAAATTTAAGCTCTTTTTCGTCTATCTGTTTTGTTTCATAAGCTCCGACCGCTTCAAAAGCAGAGTTTAGATCCAAAGCTTCTCCTTTGGCTCCGACTCCAGCAGCCATAGGACCGCCGCTTACGAATATAGTTGGCACATTTACCCTAAGTGCGCCCATAAGCATTCCAGGGACGATCTTGTCGCAGTTAGGTATGCAAACAAGCGCATCAAGAGCGTGAGCGTTCATCACTGTTTCAACAGAGTTTGCGATGATCTCGCGGCTTGGAAGTGAGTAAAGCATACCCTCGTGCCCCATAGCGATGCCATCATCAACGCCGATAGTGTTGAACTCAAACGGTACGCAGCCGTTTTTGCGGATTTCGTCTTTTAAAATTTCAGAGTATTTATTTAGGAAAAAATGACCGGGGATTATCTCTATAAAGCTATTTGCTACGCCAATAAACGGTTTTTTAAAGTCGTCGTCTTTAAGTCCGGTCGCTCTTAGAAGTGAGCGATGCGGAGTCCTTGTGTAGCCGTCTTTTATGATATCACTTCGCATGAGTTTTGCCTTTATTTTTAAATTTGCTCCATTTTATCAAAATTTAGTTTAAAATGTTTAAAAATTACAATTTATTCAACTTTAAATAAATTTAAAGTAAAATTAAATTCATTTAAGTCGTTTTTCAAGGATACTTATGCTTTTTAACTCGTTTGAGTTTATATTTGTATTTTTACCTATCACGTTTTTTCTATATTTTTTACTATCTAAATTTAGGCTGATGAAAGCTAGCATTTTTATATTAACAGCGGCATCTTTGGTTTTTTATGGATATTGGAATTTTATCTATGTGCCGCTTATTTTGGTGTCTATCACATTTAACTTTTTTACAGGAAATCATCTTTGTAAAGAGTTTAAATTTAAAAAGATATTTTTGTGGTTTAGCATATTGTGTAATCTAGCCTTTCTCGGATATTACAAATATACGGACTTTTTTATAGAAAATTTTAACGGTATGTTTAGCTCGAATATTCCTTTGCATCATATCATTTTACCACTTGGTATCAGCTTTTTTACATTTACTCAAATTGCGTTTTTAGTGGATTGTTTCAGCGGTAAGGTTAAAGAGACGAATTATCTCAAATACGCTTTATTTGTAACGTATTTTCCGCATCTTTTAGCAGGTCCTATCATACATCACGCTGAAATGATGCCGCAATTTGCAAATTTAAGGCGTAAAAAAATACATTATAAAAATATCAGTATAGGTATATTTTTATTTGCTATTGGACTGTTTAAAAAGGTCGTGATAGCCGATTTTTTTGCTAAATTTGCAAATTATGGATTTGATAGTGTTGCTATGCTTAGTATGAGTGAAGCGTGGATAACAAGTTTGAGTTATACTTTTCAGCTATATTTTGATTTTAGCGGATATACTGATATGGCAATAGGTATCTCATATATGTTTAATATAGTTTTACCTCTAAATTTTAACTCTCCTTATAAATCACTTAGTATTCAAGAGTTTTGGCGTAGATGGCATATGACTCTCTCAAGGTTTTTACGCGATTATATTTATATTCCTCTTGGTGGAAATAGGCTTGGAGAGAGCAGGGCGTATATAAATATTTTTATCGTATTTTTACTTGGTGGATTATGGCATGGCGCCGGTTGGACATTTATTATATGGGGAGCTCTTCACGGAACAGCTCTTATGATTCATCGTTTTTATAGTTCTCATTTTAAACCTTTGCATAGGATTTTGGCGTGGATTATCACCTTTAATTTTATAAATATTACATGGGTATTTTTTAGAGCTAAAGATATGGAGTCTGCTTTTAAGGTATTAAAAGGAATGTTTAATATAAACTCTATAGCCCCAAATAGCGGCTTTATAATTGTGATAAATGAAGCATTTGGTTTTATGGAAAATGTTACTCATAAAATAGCTGCTAGCCTTAGTATCTTTATAGTTACTGCTTTAGCTTTTATAATTTGCGTATTGTTTAAAAACTCAAATGAGATGGTCGCAAACTCTAAATTCGGATATAAGACGGCGATTTTTGTTGTGTTTTTATTTGTGTGTGCGTTTTTTGCTACTAGAAGCGTTCAAGAATCACAATTTTTATATTTTAATTTTTAGGGCAAAATAATGGGTAATTATAAAAGATTTTTAATTATGTTGTTAGCTTTTTTAGTTCTGTTTTTTGCATTTTATTTTGTTTCTTATATTATAATTTTACAAAAATCTTCCTCAAATTTCCACTCTTTTAAAAATTATCTCATATCTAATACCGGAACAAAAAGTAGAATAATAATAGATAGCGGCTCAAACTCGTTTCATAGTATAAACTCTAAAACAATAGAAGAGCATTTCGGTAAAATTACTATAAATTTAGCAGATAACGCAGAGTATCCTTTACAAGCGAAATTATATAGAATTAATAAATTTGCCAATAGCGCAGATATCGTAATACTTCCTTTGGAGTACAGATTTTATTTGAATGATATCGCTCCTAAAATATTTTATGATCATATATTTTTTGAACTTAGCCATTATTTCGTATATTCTCCGCTTTTGTATAAGATAAAATTAATATTCAACACTCCTATTTCTAGTCTATTAAAATCTTTTATAAGATATATTAATACTGACTTTAAAATGCTAAAAAGTTATAATCATGCAGATTATTTTGAAGATTTTAAAAACGGATTAAGAGGAGATCATATATTCAATTCTAAACTTCCATTTAGAAATGATATTACGAATTCATGTAAACAATTTATATTTTTAAAAGAAATAGTTAAAAAAGGTAGTTTAATTAATAAAATTTTTAAAGAGAATTTAGAATTGATGAAAAAGATAGAAAAAGAAAAAGGCGTAAAGTTTATATTTACTTATCCTGCTGTTGTAGGGGATGATTGCTATGATTTTAGTGGCAAAAACGGTGCTGAATATAAAAAGTTTTTAACAGATATTAAAAAACTATGTAATTCAAATGGATTTGAGTTTATAGGCGATTTTCGATCAAGCTATTTTCCTAGAAAACAGATACATGATACATGGTATCATATTTTGCCGGAAGCTAGAGACATTAGAACCAAAAAGCTGATTGAAAATTTAGATAAATCAAATTTTAAAAATGATTTATACGCAGATAGTTTGTCAAATAGTTCTATTTCAAATTAAAATTAAATTATATTATATTAATATTTTCTAAATTTAAGCTATACGTTTGTATAATGCTAGCTTATTAAATTTCAAAGGTAGATTATGTTGCTTACAAATCCCGTGGTGCTTAGCGTTTTGCTTATGTGCGTTTTGTGCTTACTGCGCTTTAACGTTTTTTTAGCCATACTTATCTCGGCTTTAGCTGCTGGAATGCTAGCCGGAAAAGGTTTGGTAGAGACTACGAATTTACTCATAACAGGAATGCAAGGCAACTTAGAAACCGCACTTAGCTACATACTTCTTGGAGCGCTTGCGGCGGCTATCAGTATGACGAATTTAACTCCTATTTTGATACATTACGTTAGTAAATTTATAAGTAAAAAGGTTTTTTGGTTTTCTTTGAGCATAGCTTTTATAGCATGTTTTTCTCAAAATCTCATACCTGTTCATATAGCTTTTATACCTATTTTGATACCACCGTTACTTGCTTTGATGAATAAGCTTAAGATAGACAGACGAGCTGTGGCGTGCGCACTTACTTTTGGATTAAAAGCTCCTTATGTAAGCATTTCAGTCGGTTTTGGTATTTTGTTCCATACTATTCTTAAAAAAGAGTTAAATAGTAACGGTATGAACGTAGAGATAGGCGATATAAGTAGCGTTATGTGGATAGGCGGCGTAGCTATGCTCATCGGTTTAGTTTTGGCGCTGTTTTATTATAGAAAACCTAGAGATTATACGCAAAGCGCTTTAGAAAGTAAAGAGATAAAAGTAGCGGATAAAAAAGATCTTTGTATGGGGCAAAAAGAGTGTGTCGTGCTTGGCGGCGCCGTCATAGCTTTTGGTGTCCAAATTTGGAGTAGCTCTCTTCCTTTAGGAGCTCTTTTGGGGCTTATAGTTATGATAATCTTTGGCGGTATCGAGTATAAAAAGATGGATAAAGTTATGGAGCAAGGTCTTGCTATGATGGCTTTTATCGCTTTTATCATGCTTGTAGCTGCGGGATTTGGTTCTGTTATCAGAGAAACCGGCGGTATAAATGAGCTTATAAATTTTGCAAGTTCTATAAGCGGCGGTAAGCTTGGTGGAGCTATCATTATGCTAGTTATCGGACTACTTGTAACTATGGGTATCGGAACTAGTTTTGGAACTATTCCTATCATAGCCGCGATTTACGTGCCACTTTGCGTGAGCCTTGGATTTAGCGTTTCTGCGACTATACTTTTAGTCGGTATCGCCGCGGCCGTGGGAGACGCCGGAAGTCCTGCTAGTGATAGTACTTTAGGACCGACTTCAGGATTAAATAGCGACGGCAAGCATAGCCACATCTACGATACTTGCGTACCGACTTTTATATTTTTCAATATCCCGCTAATCGTATTTGGCGTGATATTTTCGCTATTTATCTAAATTTAGAATTATTTTAGATAATGAATAAACTTATAAGCTAGTATTTACTTAGCTTTTTGCATACTGCTTTGGTCTTTGATACTGGTATTTGATAAATTTGCCCGGACTAGCTTAGATTATCAGTATCTTTTTTACTCAAGCATACTCACTTTGTCGGCATTTTTGGTGGTTTTGATGTTTGGCGAAGAGGTATTAGGGTTTATCTTATCTCGCTTATGCTAGCCATAGTCTCTGGAGTTTTGGCTAGTGTAAAACAAAGATGAATATAAATTTATGATTTATGCAAAGTAAGTTAAAACGATTATCAACGCTGGTGCAGTGTGCGTTACTATACTAAATAACTTCATATATCTAAAAAGAGTAAAGTTTAATTTACTCTTAATATTATCTCTTATTTTAGCAAATACTCAACTTGAGTTACAACTCGGATATTTTTCTTCTCCTCTAATCCTACGGCCGCATTTTCGATACTAAAAAGCCCTTGAGTCGCCTTTTTTATTTTGCCGACTTCGCTTCCTGAGAGAGTCGCAAATTGCTCGGCTGCTAGTTTAGCGTTTTTTGTCGCTTCGGCTATCATTTGCGGTTTGATATCATTTAGTTTTGTAAATTCAAATGCAATTCTGTTTTCATAGTCTTGACTGATGGCGATATTGTCACTAGCTAGCTCCAAAGATTCTCTTTGTGCTTGTTTTATTTCAGATATTTTATTTGTGCGTATCAGTAAGGTGGCTTTGGCTATGTATGTGTAGCGAATTTTTTGAGAATCCATATAAGGATTTATAGAATTATCAGTAATAGAAGGCGCCTGAATAGTGTAATCACTAGCATTTAAACCTCGTTTATTTAGAAAATTTTCGGCTATTTTCGTTTTTTCTAACACTTTCTTTTGAAGCTCTACTAGGTCATTATCTCCGACCGAAAAACTCATTTGCCATACTGCTAAGTCCGCAAGCACTTCTTTTTCTGCCAATCCCCTGACGCTTACGCTGCGTTCGCTTTTTACGATAGTGCTAAAACCTATAGCCAAAATCACTGCAGCTATGACTATCGAAGCAGGTAAAAATATAAGATTATGTTTATCGATTTGCATATTTCGCCTTTAAATTTGATGCGATAATTATATCAAAATTCTATAATTCCTAGCTTAGCTGACTCCGACTAAGTAGGCGCATTTTTGGCAATAATTTTCAACAATTTTACCTTGCTTAAATCCGTTTTTGATATTTTTTACTCTCTGTGATCTTAAAATTTGAGCTAAACTTTCGCTTTTTATATTACCTAAATTTATAGCTCCTGCGTAATCTATGCAGCAAGGTACAACCACTCCATCGCTCAAAATTCCAAGTTGATCTTTTAATGCATAACAAGTTTTAGTGCTGTTTATTAAATTATCATTTCTCCATTCAAAAGAGGTTTTAAAATTTAATAATACCTTTCTTGCAAGCCGAATTTTTACGTTTTTTTCATAAATTTTTTGAGCAAAATTTAGCTTTATATGTTTTAGATGCTCGCTTAAATTTATATCAAAATGTTTTTCAAATTTATCTAAAACTTGAATCATTTTTTCATTATCACTTAATAAAAAATCGCTTTGAATACGTAAATTTATAAAAGTATCGCTCCTATTTGCTAAACTAAAATCACAAAATTCAAGTAAATTCGCGATATAATCATCTTTAAAATGGTTATTTTCATCCAAAAACGCACTCAAAGAAAATGAAATTTGATGAAAAGGAGGTTTTAAAAGCATATCAAAATCATGATCGCAAATCATTTTCCCAGTCGTAACTAGATCGATTTTTAGGTTGAATTTGGATACTAAATTTATATATTCTTTTAAATTGCTTACTTCTAAAGGATCCCCTAAAATATGCAAACAAATTCTCTTAGTTAAAGGTGATACTTGATACAAAACTTTTTCAAACAGCTCAAGACTCATTGTTTTACGCATTGTTTTCATAAGAGGAGATGGACAAAAACTGCATTTACAAGAGCAGATATCGCTGATTTCAATATATACTTTTTTAAACATAAACTTAGTAAACTTACTTTATAAAATACGTTTGTGCTATATTTTTATTATCGAATGGTGATACGTCGAGCGTTTTGTCGCCTATTTTTGCTCTATATATTTTGTCTTTTTCGCTTTTGCAATAAGTGATGGCAAGACGTGCGCCAAACTCTAAATCCTCTTTTGATGCGTTTTTGCTGATGAATGAATGAGCGCCGATGATATCATCGAATTTTATACTTTCCATCTTTTTTAAATTCAAAGCTTCTAAATAAGCATTGTCTTTTTCATCTCGACCGATTATCATTTTTGCTCCTCCAAGCAGTCGTAAATGGCGGCCGTAGCGCAGACTTTGAAGATCGTCTTCACTCATATTTTTATCAAATTTAATGAAGTCTCTAATGCGATTAGAAAATCCTTCCATCGTGTACAGACATCCTCCCCCCGGAGTTTCAAAATCACTAAAGCCAAATTCATGTGCAAGTTCTAGTTGTCTGCTTCTGCCGCGTCCGTTAAAATCAAGTAAAAGCTCTCTATCTACTAAACCCTCGCGCTCAGGACGAGTAGGTTTTAAAAGTTTCGCGCAAAGCGGTCGCAAAATTATATCATTGTCATCTAAGGCTAGATTTTTTACATGCACCATAGCGTCGTTTCTTTGGCTCATCGGTCGCTGACCGACTACTTCACCGCTGATAACAAAGCTCGCGTCGTAATCCTCTAGCATAGATATAGCTGTTCTAAACATAAAACCATGACAATCAATACAAGGATTAAACTGTTTTCCATATCCGAATTTAGGATTAAAAAGAACCTCTTGCAGATATTTGCTTCTTGCATTTATCACTTCAAAAGTAGCTCCAGCCATTTTAGCTCTACGACTCATAAGCTCTGCTTTATCCGGGTTTCCTCCAAAACCGATATCGATATTTAAAGCATGCACTTCAATACCTTGTGAGCTTATAAGTTTGATAGCAAGCATACTATCAAGCCCTCCGCTAAATAGTGCCAGACATTTTTTATTCATTGAATTCCTTTTAATTGCTTTTTTATATTTTGTAATTGTGCTATTTTTTCAAATTTAGATTTGTCGTTTGAGCTAGCAAGCAAAACGATAGTTTTATCACAAAAGTTGATTTTTAGTATATTTAGTGCTTTTTTTAGTCTATCTAAACTATCGTAAATTTCAAAATTATCATTTAAGCTTAGCTCTCTTATGTGTGGATTATTTGGATTTTGAGAGATAGTTACTGCTTTATAAATTTCATTGTGAGTTACGAACATATCGCTTCCGCAATCTGATTTTACTACCTCTAAATAATCTTTATTTAAAAGCATATTTTTTAAAATTTCAAGCTCTAAAAGATCTTTTTTTGCACTTTTGGTCTCTTTTGCCATCTGCTTTTTGGGTGAATATCTAAAACCATTGCCACAAAGACTAAAGCTATTTGGAGCTAAACTCAGAAGTGAAGATACCAGCGGCACGTATGAGTTTGCCACTATTTCTTTTAGTCCTTTTGTGAATTCCTGTACGCTTTCAAGAGTTTTAGCAACTTCAAGAGGAGTTTTTGGATTTGAGGATTTTATGAGATGTCTTATGTAAAACTCTCCAAGTTCAACCCCGCCTTCTAAACTATTTCTTAACTCATTTGCTCTACCGCTAGCTACAAGCTCAGCCGGATCTTTCCCCCCGCTTATAAGAACTACTCTTCCGTCGCACTCGCTGCTAGCTAACAATTTTGCACTTTTAAATGCAGCATTTACGCCGGCTTCATCGTTATCAAAACTTAAAATAACTTTTATATCAGAACGCTTCAAAAGAGGAATATGTTTTTCGGTAAGTGCAGTTCCAAGCACGGCTACAGCGTTGCTAATTCCTGCTAGATGCAGCATTATGCAGTCCATATATCCTTCGCAAATGATGATTTCGCCTTTTTTAAATATCTGATTTTTGGCTTTATCATATCCGTAAAGCAGTTTTGATTTATCAAATATAGCAGATTGAGGCGAATTTACATATTTTGCCGGATTATTTGATATTGTGCGACCGCCAAATCCGACAAGTTTTCCAAGATGATTATAAATAGGAAAAGTTATGCGGTTTATAAAGCTGGCATAAAGCCCCGTTTCGTTTTGCTTGACTGCTCCTACGTACAGCGCTTCTTTTGGTTCTATCTCTTCATTTTCTAGTAAATTTATAGTTGCTTGAGACGCTCCAGCCCAGCCAAGTTCCCACTTTTCTATCATAGCATCGTTTATACCGCGACTATATAAATAGTTTATAGCTTCACGGTTTTTATAAAGCATACTTTTATAATATAAATTTAAATTTTCTAATATTTTTTTATCATAGTGATGTTCGTTTTTGTTATCTGTGTAATTAAGCGTGAAGTTGTACATATTTGCTAGTTTTTCTATAGCTTCAGGATAGCTTAGTTTTTCATAATCCATTATAAATTTAATACTATCTCCGCCGGCTTTGCATGAAAAACAGTGAAAAATACCTTTGCTAGGACTTACTCTCATAGACGGATTTTTATCATTATGAAACGGGCATACGCATACAAAGTCGCTTCCGGAACGTTTAAGAGGCAGATAACTTCCTACAACGTCTGCTATATCAACGATATTTTTTAAATTTTCAATGCTACTAGCTTCTATCATAAGCGAGATTATACCTTGAATTTGCTATAATGGTCATTAAATTTAATATATAGGTTTGTATTTGGACTTCTTTTTTGTAGAGTATAGAGATCCGATTTTTGGGCTTATTGTATTTTTTGGAGCGCTTCTTTTAATAGCCGTGCTTAGCTATGTTTGGGGTATTTTTTCTATCAAAGATGAAAAACACAGCATAGAGAAATTTGTTAAAAAATTTGAAAATAGTAGCGGACTTAGTGAAAAGCACAAAAAGATGCTTCTTGAACTTGATGTTGATACAAACTCGCTTAGCGTTTTAGCCCTTACATTCGCAAAAAGCGGAGATTTTGATAAGGCTATAAGCGTGTATTTGGTTGCTATCGATAAATCACCCGGTAAAAAGCAGCGTGAGTTTTTATTGGTAGCGTTAGGAAAAATATATCTAAAAGCTGGATTTTTAAAAAAAGCCAGTGAAGTGTTTTTAGAATCTCTCAAACTAAGCCCTAGAAATAGTGAAGCTTTAAGATATCTTGGCGTAACATATGAAAAACTTAGAATGTATGAAAATAGTCTTGAAACTTTAGACGCTTTAAATGAACAAGGTGCGGATACAAAAGCAGAAGTTGCCTATATAAAAGCTCTTATCATAACTAGCAAAACTAGTAAATTTAGTGAAAAAGTGGCTCAAATTCTAAGTCTTAGTGAAGATTTTCCACTTTTAAAAAGAATGGTTTTAGAGCAGTTTATAAAGCATAATGAGCCTTTAGACGGTCTAAGTATGCTGCGTCTTGATGAGTGTATAGACATAGTTTTTAGACTTGATAATCTTTTAAATTTAGAAAATACGGAGTTTAAAGAGCTTTTAGGCGCTAAGGGTCTATCTGATGATAAGCCAAAAGATTTTAATTTAGCTCTTTTAAGGGCCGCAAACGATAATTTTCTTGGAGCAACTCTTAGTTTTAGTTATTTTTGTACCGAGTGCAAAACAAGTTATCCGTTATTTTTCTACCGCTGTCCAAACTGCGCGAGATTAGGAAGTGTAAAAATTTTAACCCACGTTATAAAGGATACTAGTGAAGAAGATATGCCTTTTTAGCGATGGAAGTTGTTTAAATAATCCAGGAGCCGGCGGCTGGGCTTATATACTTGAGTATGAAGGGTATAAAAAATCCTCTAGCGGCGGAGCTGCTTATACTACAAATAACAAAATGGAGATACAAGCCGTGATAGAAGGTTTAAAAGCATTAAAAGAGCCGTGCGAAGTAAGCCTTTATACAGATAGTAGTTACGTAGCAAACGCTATAAATATATGGCTTGATAGTTGGATTAAGAAAAAATTTAAAAATGTAAAAAACGTAGAACTATGGCAGGAGTTGCTAGAACTTCTAAATATTCACAAAGTTAGTGCAAACTGGGTAAAAGCACATAACGGTCATCCGCAAAATGAAGAGTGCGATAAATTGGCAAGAAATCAAGCGATAAAGGCACAAAATGGATAAATTAAATAGATTAGAAGAGCATTTAGGTTATAAATTTAAAAATAAAACGTTGCTAAAAGAGGCGCTAACTCATAAGAGTATGAAAAGTAGCGTAAATAATGAGCGGCTCGAGTTTTTAGGAGATGCTGTTTTGGATCTTATAGTAGGAGAGTATCTATTTTTTAAATTTAAAGATACGGATGAGGGAAATCTCTCAAAGCTAAGAGCGGCTTTGGTAAATGAAAAGAGTTTTGCAAGTATAAGTTCGCAGATAAGATTAGGAGATTTTTTGTATCTGTCTGCTGCCGAGGATAATAATAACGGAAGAAATAAGCCAAGCTTAGTTAGCGATGCTTTAGAAGCACTTATGGGAGCTATATATTTAGAAAGCGGTTTAGAAGCGGTCAAAAAAATTTTTATAAATCTTTTAGAATCTCAGTATAATAATATAGACTTACAAAGCCTTGGGAAAGACTATAAAACGACTTTACAAGAGATTACTCAAGCGAGGTTCGGCGTTACGCCTAGGTACGAGCTTGTAAGTTCAAGCGGACCGGATCATAAAAAAAGTTTTGAAATGGCTGTTTTTTTAAACGACAAGGAGCTTGCTCGCGCTATTGGAAATAGCAAAAAAGAGGCTGAACAGAGTGCTGCGTGGAAAGTTTTGCAAGGAATGAATATATGAATACGTTTGGAAGCAAGCTTAGACTAACTACATTTGGGGAGAGTCACGGAAAAGCTATCGGAGGAGTTTTGGATGGATTTCCTGCCGGAGTAGCTATAGATGAAGAGTTTTTGCAAAGCGAGATGGATAAAAGAAAACCGGGCGGAAAGTACGCTACAAGTAGAAAAGAAGCCGATGAAGTAGAGATATTGAGCGGTATTTTTGAAGGATTTAGTACAGGAACACCTATAGGATTTATAATAAAAAACTCAAATCAGCACTCAAAAGATTATGATAGTATAAAAGATCTTTTCAGACCAGGACACGCGGATTTTACGTATTTTTCTAAATTTGGAGTGCGAGATCATAGAGGCGGAGGCAGAAGTAGCGCTAGAGAAACTGCCGTTCGAGTAGCCGCAGGAGCTTTTGGAGCTATGATGTTAAAAGAGTTTGATATAGATATTAAAAGTGGAGTTTTTAGTATAGGAAAACTCAAATCAAATAAAATTGATTTTGAATTTGCCAGTAAAAGTGAGATTTTTATGCTTGATAGCGATATAGAAGAGGACGCAAAAAATCTTATACTAGATGTAAAAAATAGCAACGATAGCGTAGGAGCTGCTACTCTTACTATTATAAATGGCGTTCCTGCTGGGCTAGGAGAGGTGCTTTATGATAAGCTTGATGCTAGACTCGCGGCTGCTATGATGGGTATAAATGGAGTAAAAGGAGTAGAGATAGGTTTAGGAAGCCAAGCTAGTTTTATTTTAGGAAGTCAAAATAATGATTTTATGGATAAAAACGGATTTATGAGCAATAACGCAGGCGGAATCTTAGGCGGAATCTCAAACGGTGAGCCTATAATGATAAAAACTTATTTTAAGCCGACTCCAAGTATATTTAAAGATCAGCCTACCATAAATTTAAACGGCGATGAGGTGACTTGCGCTTTAAGAGGTCGTCATGATCCTTGTATAGGCATAAGAGGCAGCGTAGTTGCTAATGCTATGGCAAGACTAGTTATATCTGATATGCTTCTTTTAAATGCTAGCTCAAAGCTTTCAAATTTAAAAAAAATCTACTCTTAAAATTTATCTCAAATAAGCTAAAATCCGTTTAGGAGTTTAGCTTCTCGCTTATAAAATTTGCTATAGCCTCGCTAGAGCTTCTTAAATTATAAACCTCATTGTCTCTATAGCTTTTTATTTTGGTTTTAAACTCATCTAAATTTAAATTTTTTATAGCTTTTATTATATCGTTAGAGTTTTTTGCTACTATGTGCAAGTCGCTATTTGCAAGTGAATAATCTACTTTATTTATACGATGTTTTCCAAAGTTTTTACCAAATACATGTTCAGGGTAATACAAAATACATGGTCTAAGATTTGTAAGTGGCAGCGTAAAAGCAAGGCTTGAGTAGTCGCTTACGCAGCAGCAAATTTCACTTATAAGCTCATCGTCTATCTTAGCATGAGATGTTTTTCTCGTGTTTGTATCAAATTTAAAAAGTTCATTTGTACTAAACTCTTTTAAAATATTTTGATTGCAGTCTAATTCCTCTTGTCCTGGTTTTGGTCTAAATATAACTTTATAGCCGTTTTTTAGTAGATCTCTTAAAGCAGGCACGATACTATCTACGCTTTTTGTGCTATATAAAGCTATAAGAATCGATTTTTGCGCTTTGAGATCTTTGTGATTTTTTAAATTTAAATCCAAACTTGGGTAACCAAGCGGTACAAGTTTATTTTTATCTATACCCATATCTAAAAACAGTTTATAATTTGTACGACTAGGAACTATGAAGTAGTCTATGGCCATATTTTGATACTCTTTTATCTCTTCTTCTATGTGAATATCTTTTCTTGCGTAGTAGCTTAAAAGTGCAAGCGGAGTCGTATATCCATGCGGAATCATAATTTTTATAGATTTTGGATGTACCATAAGTTTTTTATTAAATTTCTCAAAATTACCCGTTGCCGCTACTACTTTGAAATTCAAAAATTTAAGATATTCAAAAGGGATAAGCAGTATTTTGTCATCACTGCTTTGAGATGATTTTCGTATTTGGTAATTGAAATAATCTGTAAATATCTCTACAAAGCAAGTTTTGCTATTTTGCAGATATTTTATGATATCGCCAAGATGCTTTCCGTCGCTCATACCAGAATGAAGCAGAGCCGCAGTTTTATGAGGTTCTATTTTTAGATAGCTTAGGATTTCGCTCATTATCCATTTAAATCCATCCACCGGTATCAAATTTAAACTTTTAACTTTTTTGATCAGCTGTTTTTTTAAAATTAGATTTTTTGGATGAGTCGTGTCACAAGCTATTAATGCCAACCCCCCCCTATGGTATTTATTTTGTCTGAGTTTTCTTCTATTTTAAGTCCTGCTTTGAAGTCATCTAAGAATTCGTACGTATGACCTAAAATTTCTAAATTATGGGCGAGCATAAGCGAATGCCCGCCGTTTGGATATATGAAATAATGCATTAATACTCGTAGCTCTCTTCTTCATCTTCATCATCGTAAGAGTAGTCGTTTTCATCATAATTATAACTATCTTTTTTATCGTCGTTAAATTCATCTTCAAAGTTCTTATCAAGATCTTGCTCTTCCATATCATCATCTAATTCTTCATCTAATTCTTCAAAATCTTCACGCATTTTTATCCCCTTTCAAATTTAAGTTTTCAAATTCAATTTTTGGCATCTGCTCTATGTATATGCTATTTGACGGAAATGCAAAACTAGCATCATCGTATTTTTCTACTATATCCATAATCTTTAACATAACATCTTGTTTTGTAGCTAAAAATTCTCCCCATACCACCGTTTTACTGAAGCAGTAAATCAGTATATTTATAGAGCTATCTGCAAATTCGTCAAGCACTACAAAAAGGTTGCTTTTATATCCGGCTAAATCATCTACCGAGATCATATTTTGGCGATATTTCATTCTAAAATCTTTAGAGTTTAGCGCGCTATCTACTCCGCTTTTAGCAATCCCCGGATGGTTTAGCAGCATTGTTCTTATATCGTTTATGCAAGCTTCTATACTCTTTTTTGAACAAGAATAGCTAAGACCTACAGTCATTTTAATCTGTCTGCCGACTTTTCTTCTATTCCAGTTTTTTACGTTTTCGCTCATTATTTTTGAGTTTGGCACAAATACTAAAGCATTATCAAATGTTCTAACAGTAGTTTTTCTAAGTCCTATCTCTACTACAGTTCCCTCGACTCCTGCGCAAACTATCCAATCTCCTTGAGAAAATGAGTTGTCAAACAAAAGCATAATGGAAGCAAAAAAGTTTGCTATTATATCTTTTGTAGCAAGAGCTACTGCAAGTCCTCCTATGCCAAGAGACGCTATAAGGGTACTTATATCAAATCCAAGCCTACTTAAAATCAGTAAAATTGTGATTATAACTACTATAAAATATAAGATCTTTATAATAAGATTTACTACCTCTTTTCTACCACTTTTTTGAGCAATTTTGCTTAAAATAACCATTCCGTATCCATCTAATATACCAAGAACTAGCCATGATATAAGAACTATATAGATTATAGTAAAATAGTTTGCAAAATTTATAGGAACTGGACTCGGGTAGTAAAATATACTAAGGCATATATCTACAGAATACGCTATTAAAAAGACGGAAATCGGTTTTTTGATAACTAGTATAAACTGCTCTTGTAGCTCTTTGTGGGCTATTTTCTTTTCTTTTGATAAAAATGCCGTAAATATGCTAAATACAATCTTTGAAAGCATTCTTCGTATAGATATGAAAAATACAAAAATAACTAAAATAAGAAAAAATTTACCGAAATTAAACGTGTCTTGATCAAACGGAACAAGTTTATTTATGTAGTTTATCACATCTTTTAATTTTAAACTCGAAAACAAAAAGTTGCCTGCTAATAAGTCTGAATGGCTTTTTAAATAGTCCAAAATCTCTTGATAGCTATGTCTTTTGATCTCTAAATTTATAAAATTATCGTTAAATTCAGCTTTTAATTCGTCGCTAAGCGAGTCTTTTAGAGCTTTTATATCTTGATATCCCGATACTTGAACATTTGTTATGGTATTTTCTAGTATAGAGTTTATATCATCTTGTTTTGCATCTTTTAGAAACGCGTTTGCCAAGTTAGATATCGCGCTATAAAATATCTCGTCTAAATTCGCGTTTTCAGCATTTAGTTTTGCTCTTATAAATTTATCAGAAACTTGATTATCCGATAAAAGTTCAGCCTTTTTTTGTAAATTTAGTCTTTCTCGTTTGATTTTATTTAAATTTGCACTATCATAACTTGTTATAAAAAGAGGAATTTGCTCAAGAAGTGCAGCTTTTTTTGATTTTAACGAGTCAAGATCATGTCCTAAACTAGCATTTTTATCTTTGCTCTGCTCGTCTATGATTAAAATTTGATGATTTATCGTGAATATTTCATCTGTTATACTAGTTAACGACTCGTTTGCCTGTAAGCCAATACTAAAAATCAGTAAAAATTTGATTAAAAATTTTATCATAGTCTATGCTCTTTTCAAGTAATTTAAATGTTTTTGTAGGTTCATCATAATTATAAACTTCTCCTGTTTCTATGATGTAGTGCCAACCGTAAATTTTGATCTCTGCGTTTTCTATTTTTTCCTTAGCTCCAGGAAAAGTTAATAGATTTTGAGTGGAGTTTATGATATTTAACCTCTCTGTTATCCATGCTCTTTTAGCAGGACTTAGAGTTTTGTATTTTAAAACCTCTTCTTTTATATCCGATATCAACATCAGCCATCTTTTTACGATAGGAACTTTGCTTAATTGCTCATCGCTATCGTACAAAGCCGCACAGCCTCCGCAGTTGCTATGTCCGCATACGATTATATTTTTTATATGTAAAACATTTATAGCGTATTCTATTGCTGCGGTAGTTGCTAAGAACTCTTCACTTACTCTGTAGTGCGGTACGATATTTCCTATATTTCTTACTACAAAAAGTTCGCCCGGAAGCGTATTTGTTATCAAATTCGGAACAACTCTTGAGTCAGAACATCCGATAAACAGAGTGTGAGGTGTTTGTTTTGTGCCTAATTTTTCAAATAACTCTTTATGCTCTAAGAAATCTTCTTCCATAAATTTAACTGCACCATTTATAACATCATGCACGAAAACTCCTTGCTAATCTATATTACTAGGATGAATAGGTTTGCCAAGTAAAAAGCCTTGAGCGTATTTTATACCGTAGCTAAGTACTTGTTCTAAAATTTCATTAGATGATACGAATTCGGCTACAACATCGTATTTTTGTCTATTTGCAAACTCTACTATAGTTTGTACGACGCTTCTTGCATTTTCGTCAAACGGAAGTTTTTTGATGATCGAACCGTCTATTTTTAAGTAATCGATGTCAAGCTCAAGCATTCTATAGTAATTTGAGTATCCGCTTCCAAAATCATCTATAGAGAGTTTACATCCGTGATCTTTTATGCTTTCTATAAATGGATTTATCGATGCATAGTCGTCTATACCTTCACTTTCTAATATTTCTACAGTAAGGTGGCTAGGCTGTGAGCAAAGAGAAAGTTTTTGCATAAATAGCTTTTTAACAGATTCGTTTACCATGTCTATGCTTGATAAATTTATAGAAAACTTTTTATCGCAAAATGTTTCTAATAGATCAAAAGCTTTGCTTATAACTTGTTTTGTGAGTGCTATATAAAGCGATGTTTGTTTTGCTACTCCTAAGAACTCTCCAGGATAGTGTATTTTATTTTCGGAATCTATGATGCGTATTAGAATTTCATATGACGACAATATAGGTTTATTGCTTGATCTAATATCAAATATGCCTTGACACTCGACTATAACTCTATTTTCATTTAGTGCGTATTGTATCATTCTTGAGATTAGCTGGTTTTTATGATATTGTTGTTCTATTATGTTGTTATCTTGATAAAATGCTATATTTTGGTCGTTCGATATCGCTTCATGGTGAGCTAAGATAGACTGAGTGAGGCGGTTTGTATTTGGAGTGTCTGCCTCCATGCTAACGCCCATTGTGATATTTATATTTGGTAATATTTCTCTGCCTTCGCTTGTTATTATGTCTATATTTTTTACCTTAAAATACTCTAAGATATGTTTTACATCTTTATTTATATTGCTTCCTTCATACCATATACAAAACTCATCTAGTTGTATTCTGTATATGCTTGAGTTCATTTTATATGTTTCTATGCATAGTTTAAGCGTTTCTGATATCGCAGTTAATATAAGATCCACAGTCGATGTTTTATAAAAAAATCTTAAATTTGAAAAGTGATTTACATTTATATAGATGACGATACCTTTTTTCTTATCATCTATTTTTTCCATAAGCGCTATGTGATTTCCTAAACCTGTTAGTTTATCTGTTAGAGCGCTGTTTCTTATCTCTGCAGTTTTAAATCCAAGCTCTTTTGCTATAAGTCTTTCTTTTGTGATATCTTGTTTGACTATGATAGCTCCAGATATTTGTGAATACTCGTCTAAAGTCGGTATGGCTATTATTTTTTCATATATCAAAAGTCCTTTTTTTGACTTGCTTATAAACTCGTTATATCTGCAGATTTGCTTACTTTGGAGTATATCGTCATAGATATTTGTACCTTTTAAATTTGTATTTAAGAAGCTTAAAGTTTTATTTAAAACTTCTGATTTTTTATATCCACTTATCTGTTCAAAAGCAGGATTTGCATCTATGATTTTGCCTTCTCGATTTATGATTAAAATTTGATTTGGACTATTTGCTATCATATCTCCCATCTGGTTTATTTTGGCTGCATTTTTTCTATTTTTTACGCTTGTATAGATATTTCTAGTAGATGATAATATAATAATAAACAAAAGTACGACTACGCTTATCATAAGATCATTGATGTTTGATTTGAAATGCTTATTTATAGCATTTAAAAAGGCGTCTATTTTTTGCGTGGTTTTTAAATTTATATTATCGTACGATAAATTTGAAAGCGCTAAAATACTATTTCCTACATCTTTAATGGCGCTTAAAAGAGAATAATCAAAACTTTTAGTATCTCCTATATCGTTTAATTGCATATTTATATCGTGATTGAACATAGTTGCGTTAAACTCTGTTCCTAACTTGCTAAGAATTATATACGAGTATAGTTTGCTTACAAACTTTAAATTTGATGCGTATTGTATATTTTGACTTATGTATACAAGATCATTGCTTGATATTGATTTTAGAGTTTGGTATTTTTCTATGATAATTTTTTTATTTTCTATAGCCTTTTTTAGGCTCATAAATATCTTTTTATTTTTGATCTTAAAGAAAAATTTAGAAAAGTCTTTTGACATCTCTATTTCGTGAATAAGTCTGTTTATCTCTGTTATTTTAGCGTTCATATCATCGTAATTTATCATAGATAGTTGTTTAGACATTTGAATATCTATATCGTTATTTAATATTTTTATCTCCGATGCTTTGTCAAGCCAAAAGTTATTTTTTGATATAATTTCACTAGTGTGAAATATAAAATACGCACAAAAAAGAGATAACACCAAAACCATAACAACAATTATTTTATTCGTAATATATCTTTTATTCATATAATATCTCCGGAGTGTTTCCCTCTAAAGTAAGTAGAAATTTATATATCAGTTCGCACTCTTCCTCGTTGTGTTTTCTCGAGTGTATCCTTGATCTTATCATTTCGATAGCGTCTCTAAGCTCATTTACGCGTCCATCGTGAAAATACGGTTTTGTAAGAGAGATGTTTCTTAGCGTTGGCACTTTTAATATCTCGTTTGTATTTATCATTTCATTTTTCATAATGCTTATTATATTTCCGCCTAAATTTATTCCGTTATGACAGCTAACGCAGCCAGATCTTATAAATATATCAAGTCCTTTTTGTTCGTCATCGCTGAGTGCGGTTTTATCTCCTGCTAAAAATTTATCAAAACGACTAAGCGGCGTAGTAAGTGCTTTGATAAACTCAGTTAAAGCATCTACTGAATTTTCAAACGTCACGCCGTCTTTGTAGAGATTTTTAAATTTAGCTTCATATTTAGGATTTTTGTTTATTTGAGATACTATAAATTCCTCTTTACTGTTAAGTTCTTTATCGCTAGTTAATGATTTTTTTATCTGTTCACTGAGATTTTTTATATCTCCTTTACTAGAAAATATAAAATTTAAAGAGGAATTCAGCAGAGTCGGAGGATTTAACAGTTTTTGATTTGAAGTTCCGGTTGCGGTGATTTCAAGATTATGACAAGTTTCACAAGAGATAGTTTTATCTTTGCTTAGTCTTTTATCTCTAAAAAGCTCTTTTCCTAGATCTGCTTTTTGCTTGTTATATGCTTTTTGCTGCGTAAGAGGCATAAATATCTCATCTCTGATCTGTCCAAACAAACTCGTGATAATTCCTAAAATCAGAATTAACTTTATCATCAAAATACCAATACTTTCATTATGCCAATGCTTTCATTATACTGATGTTTTTGGCGAGCTATTTTTACTAGCGTATTTTGCAATTGCTAACCTTTTTTAAATGTATCATTTTATAAAAAAAAGGCTTAAAATCAAATCTATCTGTTGGAAATTTAAAATATCTTACTAGCTGCATTTTTCGCAAATACCCTTTATAACGGCACTTTTTATATTTTTACCAGGTAAATTTGGAACTTCGATTTCTTCCATCTCATGGCATGTTTCGCATACAAAATATGCTTTAGCATGATCTGCTAACTCATAAAAACTTTTATGCTCTATTTCATTTTTGATGATCAAATTTTTGCTTAAAAGAAGATCTAAATTTCTATAAATTGTTGTTTTATTTGCTTTGATTTTAGACAAAAACTCATCATAACTTATAGGTTTGTTTGCGTTTTGCAACATCTTTACTAACTCTATTCTAAGCGGAGTTGAAGATATATTATGGCTTTGTAAAAAAGTAGTCGCTTTCATTTAACCACCTCATTTTTTTGGTTAAAATCATATCATAAAAACAGTTAAATTTAAAATATATAATAAAAAATAAGTCAAATTTTAGCCATATTAGAATATAATTTTTGAATTATTTACTGTTAAGTTGCAACTAAGTTGCATTTGATATAATGCTCTGCAAAATATCAAATTTAAAAGGAAAAAGATGAACAAATTTCTTTGCGTTTTATGTATAGGCGCTGCATTTATATATGCAAAACCAGTTGTAACTACTAGCATTTTACCTACGAAGTATTTTGTTGAGCAAATAGCAGGAGATAGTGTAGACGTAAATTATATGGTAAATGCCGGTGCCGATCCTCATATTTATGAGCCGCGTCCCGAACAGATGAAAAATCTAGAAAAAAGCGATATATTTTTTGCCGTTGGAATGGAATACGAAAATACGTGGCTTCCAAGATTTGCTAAAAGCTATCCGAGCTTAGATATAATCAAAACTCAAAAAGGTGTTCCGCTTATAACTAGCGAGGCTCATGAGCATGGAGATCACGACCATGAAAAACACGATCACGCTAAACAACATAAAGATAGTTATTACGGAATTTTTGATGATAATGATGTAAAAGATAGAGATATCAGCGACTGGAACGGAGATTTTAATAGTGTATATCCGTATTTGATCGATGGTAGTCTTGACCCTGTTTTAGAAGCCAAGGCAAGCTCTCCAAATAGCGATAAAAATTTCAACGAGTATAAAAAACAGTATGAAAAAGGCTATAAAAGCAGTATAAATCGTATAGTTATAAACAACGGTAATATAAGTTTTTATACTTCTAACGGTGTAAATACTGGAAAATATGCTTATAAAGGTTATGAAATTCTAACATATAAAAGCGGTAAAAAAGGTGTCAGGTATCAGTTGGAAAATATAGATAAAAATAGTAATGCACCTAAATTTATTCAGTTTAGCGACCATGAGATCGGTCCTGCAAAAATCTCTCATTTTCATATTTATATGGGAGATGATAGTTTTAAAACTCTTAGTTTAGAACTTGAAAATTGGCCTACTTTTTATAAATCAAATATGAAAAAAGCAGATATCATAGAAGATATGTTAGAACATATAGACAGGAATTTTGATACTCATATCTGGGTTGATCCTCTTCTTGTTAAAATACAAGCTAAAAATATAGCCGACGCTTTAATAGCTCATTATCCTAAAAATAAAGCTTTATATGAAGCAAATTTAGCTAAATTTCAAAATGAACTTGATATGCTAGATAGTTATATAAAAGAGCAACTAGCTTCTGTAAAAAATAGAAATTTCATAGTTTACCATCCGTCGTGGGTGTATTTTGCTAAGCGCTACGGCTTAAATCAAATAGCTATAGAGACTGAAGGAAAAGAGCCAAAACCGGCTCAGTTGGCAAATATCATAAAAGAAGCCAAAGAAGAGAACGTAAAAGTTATCTTTGTAGCGCCGCAGTTTTCTAAAAAAGCAGCACAGCTTATAGCTAAAGAAGCCGGTGCAAATGTTGTAGAGATAGATAATTTAGCCGAGGATTGGGTAGAAAGTATGAAAAATACGGCAAATGCATTTAAAGAAGGTTTATGAAAGTAGTTTTTTTAACTTTAATTTTATTATTGCAAAGTGCGTTTGGATGCGCGCTTTGCTCACTTTATTCACCTACGGCTCATACTGAGATAAGTTTTATCGAAGATGATGATAAAATAAAAGATGCAAAAGTCAAATGGATATTTTCTGAGAATTTTACCGAATTGACTTTTAAAACATATGATATAAACTCAAATTTAAAACTAGAAGAAGATGAATTATCAGAGATTCAAAAAGCTCTTTTGGACTATTTGGAGCCTAAAGATTATTTAATGGATTTTTCGTATTATGACGGAGAGGAAAAAAGCAAAAAACTAAATTTAAAAGCAAATGAGGTAAAAACCGCTATCGAGGACGGAAGACTCGTTTTTACATTTTTATTTCCTTTAAATTTGGATTTAAAAGATGGTAGAGTAATTCGAATAAGTATATTTGATACGCAAGAGTATTTTAACTTCAAAATCGCAGATTCTAGTGCATATGAGACAAAAAGTGGACTTTTCATCAATCCAAATATAAATTTAAATATTGCATTTTACGAGATTGATAAAGAGAAAAAAACAAATCCCGATAAGCCTAGTTTAGCTAGTATAATACCTAAAAATACGAACCCCTCAAATGCGGATGAAAGTCCAAAATACGACTCTACGCAAAACGCTACTTTGGATTCTTTAAAAGATATAGATAGAATCGATGAAGAAAAATATAATCTTTTAGCAAAAGTTAGTACAAATTATCTTGATAATTTAAAGATGCTTATTAAAGATAGCAGCGGTTCTGGAGTGTTTGCTATTTTGCTAGTTTCGTTTGTTTATGGATTTTTACATGCTGCTGGTCCGGGACATGGAAAACTTCTTACTACTAGCTATTTTGCGGCTAACCGCGCTAGTTATATGAAGGCGATCAGCTTGTCCTTAAAAATCGGCTTTTTGCATGTTATTGGAGCGTTGATTTTGGTTTATGTTATGATGTTTGTTATAAATGCTTTTATAACAAAAGCTACAAACGAAGCTGCTAGTATCACGACAAAAATCTCGGCCGTCATAATTATATTAATAGCTATTTTTATGATTTTTACTAAATTAAAGATATTTTTCAAATCAAAAAAAATTAAATTTAAAACAATTAGCGATCAATCCAAAATATATACCAAAATTTTTAACTATTCAAATTCGAATCATGAACATAACGGTACTTGCGGCTGTGTTTGCGCCTCTTTTTCTTCAGGATTTCCTCGCTCGGTTTATGAGTGGATGCTTGTTTTTGCCGCAGCTCTTGTACCTTGCCCAGGAACAGTGCTTGTTTTTGTTTTAGCATTTAGTTTAGGTAGTTTTGGTATAGGATTGGCAAGTGCTTTTATGATAGGTCTTGGTATGGCTAGTGTGATATTTATAGCGGCGGTATTTGGTAAAAGTATGAATGATTCGTTATTTAAATTTAAAAATCTTAGAGTTTATCTTGAGTTTTTAGCTCTTGCTTTAATGATAGTTCTTGGTGTTTATATGTTTATTATTTCAAGTAGAGTTAGTGTTTTATGACAGTAGAATTAAAAAACGTAACATTTGGTTATGACGGCTCTACTATCTTAAAAAACATAAGTTTAGTCTATCATTCTAGTGATTTTCTTAGCATAATAGGACCGAACGGAGGCGGCAAAAGCAGTCTTTTGCGTCTTATGTTAGGTCTTATCGCTCCTTTAAAAGGCAGCGTATTAATAGACGGTAAAAGCCCAAAAGAGCTCTGTAAATTTATAGGGTATGTTCCTCAGCATATACCTATAAATAAAGCATTTCCTATGAGTGTTTTAGAAATTGTTTTAATGGGTAGACTGGATAATAAAATATTTGGATTTTACTCAAAAAAAGATAAAGAATTAGCTATGAATGCACTTAAAAAAGTTTCTATGCAAGATTTTTATAAAAGAGGAATAGGAGAATTAAGCGGCGGAGAGAGACAAAGAGTTTATATAGCAAGAGCACTTTGCAGCGATGCTAAAATTCTTATGCTAGATGAGCCTACGGCTAGTATAGACACAGAGGGTCAGGCAGAAATTTATACTAGACTTAAAGATATAAACGCAACTGGTATAGGTATAGTTATAGTAAGTCATGATATAAATATGGCTATAAGTTTTGCTAGTAAGGTTGCTTATGTTAGTCGCGAACTGTTTTTGCATAGCATAGACGGTAGAGACAAGCAGAGTTTTATAGAGCATTTGAGTCGCTCTCACGATCATTTTTGTGATGTTGAGATAGCTTTAAAAAAGTGCGGCTGTAAGGAGCATGTATGATAGACGCTTTTAGTTTTAGTTTTATGCAAAATGCTCTTTTTGCCGGAATATTAGTAAGCGTGGCGTGTGGCATTATGGGCTCTCTTATAGTTGTAAATAAAATGACTTTTATAGCAGGCGGAGTTGCGCACGGAGCATATGGCGGTATAGGAATAGCATTTTTTTTAGGCTTAAGTCCACTTTTGGGTGCTACTTTTTTTGCCATAGCACTTGGACTTTTAATAGCTTTTATAAGCCTTAAAAATAGAGATCGTACAGATAGCATAATAGGTGCTATATGGGCGTTTGGTATGGCTATAGGTATTATTTTTATAGATATTACTCCAGGATATAATAGCGATCTTATGAGTTATCTTTTTGGATCGATTTTGGCTGTTTCTAGCAGTGATTTATGGTTTATGGCTTTCATAGATCTGCTTTTTATAGCTTTTAGTATAGGACTTTATAGGCAAATTTGCGCAGTAAGTTTTGATAGCGAGTTTGCTAAACTTAGAGGAGTCGACACAACGCTTTTATACTATGCAATGACGGCTCTTATGTCTCTTTGCGTGGTAGCCACTATAAGAGTAGTCGGACTTATACTTGTTATAGCTCTTCTTACTATACCTCCTTATATCGCTGAAAAGTTTAGTCCGAATTTAGGTATTATGATGATTTTAGCAGGCGTTATATCTGCACTTTTCACTATTTTTGGTTTGTGGCTTAGTTATAGTTATAATCTTACGAGTGGTGCTAGCATTATCTTAGTCGCCACGATCTGCTTTTTTGGTGTTGAGGTATTTTGCACATTTAAGTCTAAGCTAAAAAATAAAACTCAAATTTAATTTTCAAATTTAAGAGTCGCTTGCTTTATTAAATTTGAACCTATTTCGCTAAACAGCACTCCAAAAAGTATAGCCGTAGCTCCTAGTACCTGCGTTACGCTTAAAATTTCATTTGCGATATAATAACCGGCTAATCCGGCGCTTACTGGCTCAAGCGTGAATATCAAAGCTGTTTTTGTAGCAGTTGTATAAATTTGAGCGTAGCTTTGTACGAAAAATGCAAATACGGTAGCAAATAGAGCGCAGACTATAAGTGCCATTAAAAACTCTGTTTCAAAACTAATTTGAAGTCCTTGAAATAATGAATTTGTATCGCCACTCTCAAAAAATATCGCTCCAAAAAAGCTTAAAATCGTCACGGCAAAAAATTCGCAAATTACCATCGCATAAATATTACATTTGCTAACCAAAACTCCTGTAAATGAGATATGCAAAGCATAACAAACAGCGCAAATAATGGATAGAATTTCGCCTTTACCAAGCCCAAATTCTCCCGTGCCGCTAAGAAAATATAGTCCGATAAAAGCTATAAGAGCTCCTCCAAATGCAAATTTATTCACACTTTGCTTAAAAAATACAAGCATCAAAAACGGTACTAAAACGACGCTTAATCCTGTGATAAATGCTACTGTTGAGCTATATGAGTATTTGAGCGCATATGTCTGAAAAGCAAATCCGCAAAATAACCAAAATCCTAAAAATAAACCATAATAAATTGATTTTTTATCAAATTTACATATTTTGATGCAAAAAACAAACATAAAAATAGTAGCGATTAAAAATCTCCAAAACAAAAAGCTAAAAACATTAACGCTTTTTATAGCTTCGGCTACCGGTACAAACGTCATTCCCCAAGAGATCGCTACAAAAATAAGCAAGATCTCAGCTATGACACTCTTTTTCAACTTAATCTTCTTTCAATAAAAAATGCGTTAATTTTAGCATAATGTAAATTAAGATATAATTACACTCTTTTTAAAATAAGGATAATAATGGAGCTGATTTTTTTATCTATCGCTTTAGCAATGGACAGTGTGGCTATAAGTATGGCAAACGGCGCAAGGTGTATGAACATAAAAGCTTTGCAAATTTTTAAAATGTCTTTTTTGTTTGGAATATTTCAAGCTTTTATGCCGGTTATCGGTTATTTTTTGGGTCTCGCATTTGTTGGGTTTATATCTTATATAGATCATTACGTAGCTTTTGCTATTTTGCTATTTTTAGGTATAAAAATGATAAAAGAGAGTCGACAGATTAGCGTACATTGTAGTTTAAATTTAAGTTTAAGAATGCTTATGTTAGGAGCTTTTGCGACTAGTTTAGATGCGCTTGCCGTAGGAATTACTTTTAGTTTTGAAGAGATAAATATAGCTATCGCGGCTTTTGTGATAGGCTTGGTATGTTTTGTTTTATGCGTTATTGCTAGTTACATGGGCAGAGTTTTGGGCGAAATGTTAGAAAGCAAAGCTCTAGTTCTTGGCGGCGTTATACTTATTTTGATAGGCTGTAAAATTATCATAACTCATCTGATAAATTAAGTCTATATAAACCGTTTTTTATCTTTGTTAAAACGCCTTTTTCCTCTAAGAGCTTGAAGGTCTGAATAACTGTGGGTTTGCTTACTTCGAGCTCATCGCAAATCTCTTTTATAGTATATTTTACAAGATATTTTTCATCCATATTTTCTACTAGAAGCTCCATTATAAGCGTTTTCTTTTCGCCTAGAATTTTTTTAAAGAGTTTTGTTAGAATATTAAATTTAAAATTATACTTATCCATACTAATCCCGCTAAACATATACTTAAAAACACAGCCGCACTTGCAGCGTCTTTTGCTTTTTTAGCTAGTATATGATAGTTTGTCGTAGTAAGGTCTACGGCTCTTTCTATAGATGAGTTGATACACTCTACTACAAGAATCAAAAATAGCACGGCGGCTAAAAGTAGATGTTCGCTTAGGGTTAAATTTAAAAAAACAGATACGATAAGTAGAGGAATTATGATGGCTAGTTCTATTTTAAAGCTTTTTTCGCTAGATATGATATCAAAAAGTCCGCTAAAGGCATATGATGAGTTTTTAAAAAAGCTATATTTCGGTTGATTTCTCACTTTATATCCTTAGCAAATAAGTCCAGATTGTTATCATACACGTTTGAATCTATACTAAAAAATCCAAGCATAGAGTGAAAAACATAGTCTTGTGATAAATTCTCATCTTTTAATCTGCTCAATTCATCTAATTTTTTATTGTCGTTTAACCAAAGTATGGCAGGAACATGTATTTGAAAATCCGGAGCAAAAGCATAAGGCATACCGTGCAAATATAATCCGTTTTCTCCCAAACTCTCGCCGTGATCACTTACGTAAAGGAGCCCGGTCTCAAATTTAGAATCTTTTAGCATATTTATTATTTTATTCATAACATAATCGGTATATAGTATAGTATTATCATATGTATTTACTATTTCATCATGCGTACAGTCTTTTAGTACGGCAGTATCGCAAGTAGGGTTGAACTTATCAAACTCTTTTGGATATCTTTTAAAGTAAGTTGGCCCATGGCTTCCTTGCAGATGAACTACTATAAAGCTGTTTTTTGAAGCGTTTTGTATTTTGGAATTTATATCTTTTAGCATGACTTCATCAAAGCCCTCTCCGCCGTAATTTTTAGCGTTTTGCAGTCTATCGCAGACTCCTTTGCACCATCCAGAATTGTTACCAAACCAGCTTACATCAATATTTGCTACAGTAAATACGTCTAATAAATTACCCGTATTGTTAGCTTTGCTTGGAGAAAACGTTTTTTTTGTTAAATTTGAAAACATACAAGGTACGCTTATAGCAGTAGATGTTCCGCATGAGTAGAAGTTCGTGAAGCTAAGTACGCCGTTTTCTTTCGAGTATGGGTTGGTATCGTTTTTCATATAGTTATTTAACGAGTAATTAGCAGCTCTCGCAGTTTCTCCTACTACAAGTACAAATAATCTTTTTTTATCATCTTTTAGAGTTGCGTCAAGTCCTATTTTTTGAAATTCTGCTTTAGGAGTTAGTGATTTTGTAAATTTAATTATAGAGTATATAGGATAAAACGGAGTTGTAAAAAACCTGA
Source organism: Campylobacter fetus subsp. fetus (assembly GCF_900475935.1). Classification (NCBI taxonomy): domain Bacteria; kingdom Pseudomonadati; phylum Campylobacterota; class Epsilonproteobacteria; order Campylobacterales; family Campylobacteraceae; genus Campylobacter; species Campylobacter fetus. The sequence continues at coordinate 1,673,384 of NZ_LS483431.1, read as the reverse complement.
TTTCCGGATAGTTTCTAAAAAATGGTATAAAGTTTTTGCTAAATATACCAAAAGAAGCTCCGAAAATGGCTAAAGCCGCTACTATAAAAATAGATCTGATTTTTATCTCGTGCAAAACCTTAGAATAGATAATTTTCGTTTTTACTACGATAATCACGACGAAAACGGCGCCTAAAATCCATAAAATTATATCCCAATTTAGTAGATCTTTCACCTCTTTTACATCCGTTTGCACCGCATTTCTTATCATATCGCTATCTATTATTGTGCCGTACGTGTTCATAAAGTACGCTCCGGCAATTCCGCTAATACCTATAAAAATTGATAATGGTTTAGTTAGATAAGGTAGGAATAATAAGCTAAAAGCTATTATCAATAGTGCAAAAAATAGCACCGGAAGCGTTAAAATAACAATTTTGTTTTCGTAAAAACCTGCTTTATTGATTGCAAATTCAAAAAATTTGTAGTTAAGCAAGGTTATAAAAAGAGCAAAACTCAATATAAAAATATTTGAGCTGATTTTCATGAAGATCCTTAAAATTATTTGTTAAAATTATAATTCAATATGGTAAATAGATAAAAATTTAGTATAAGTATTTTAAATTTGAAGTTATAATTTAAGCAAGAAAATATATAAAAGGATTAAATTTGAAACTAATTTCGTGGAACGTAAATGGACTTAGAGCAGCGCTTGGAAAAGAGTCTTTTTCGTGGCTAGATGAGCATAAACCGGACTTTTTAGCTTTGCAAGAGATCAAAGTAAGTGAAGATAAGATACCAGCAGAAATTTATAATCTGGGATTTGAAAATATATCCGCAAATTCAGCCAAAAGACCTGGCTACTCAGGTGTGATGAGTTTGTCGAATTTAAAATCTCAAAATTTAAAATCGCAGTTTTTTGATGATGATGAAGGCAGAGTTTTGGAACATAAATTTGATAATATACATCTTTTCAATATATACTTTCCAAACGGTCAAAGCGGAGATGAAAGACTAGCATATAAGATGGATTTTTATGACAAATTTCTATCTTATATCAATGCTTTGGTGAGCGAAGGCAAAGGAGTGATATTTTGCGGCGACGTAAATACCGCTCACCGTGAAATCGACCTTAAAAATCCAAAAGCCAACTCCAAAACAAGCGGATTTTTGCCTATTGAAAGGGCGTGGATAGATAAGGTTATCGATAGCGGATTTATAGATACTTTTAGATTTATAAATGGCGACAAAGAGAACGCTTACTCATGGTGGAGCTATAGATTTAACGCAAGAGCTAAAAATGTCGGTTGGCGGATTGATTATTTTTTCATTAGCTCAAATTTAAAAGATAAACTAAAAGACGCCTTTATACTTGATAGCATAGAAGGTAGCGATCACTGTCCAGTGGGTATCGAGATAGATCTATAAAAAAACGGAGGAAAATCATGGATAGTATAGTCACGGTTATCGATATGCAAACTAAGCTTTTAAACGTGATGAGCGATAAAAATTTGTTGCAAAACAGTGTTAAATTTCTAAAAATAGCAAATGATCTAGGACTTAAGGTGATCGCTACGCAGCAGTATAAAAAAGGGCTTGGCGATACCGATGAGCAGATATTAAATTTGATAAATTCCAAAATATTTGATAAGTCGGAATTCTCGGCTTTTAACGTTATAAAAGATGAAATTTCAGGTTATAGAAATGTGATTTTGATCGGAGTAGAAGCTCATATATGCGTATATCAAAGCGCAAAAGATCTGCTAAATAATGGTTATAATGTGACTTTGGTAGACGAGTGTGTGGGCAGTAGAGACGAAAGAAACAAAGAGCTTACTTTTTTAAATTTAAATGGCGTTACCGTAAAATCTGCCGAAATGATAGCGTTTGAGATGATGCGAAGTGCCGAGCATGTCAAATTTAAAGATATCTCAAAGTTGATAAAATAGTTAAAGAGTTATTTTATAACTTTGCGAAATGAGATCAAAAACCATCTTATTTTCCGCCTTTTCAAGCAAAATCGATATCCAGTTCTTTTTGTTCATGTGATAAGCGGAAAAGATGGCTTCGTTATCTTTTAGCAAAATAGCCAAATCTTTCTCGCATTTGACATTCAAAACATCAACCGCGTCATCTCCATTTAGTCCGAGTTTGTTTCTTGGTATATTGATTACGGCTCCGTACCATTTTTGATTTTTTAAATGTCTTAAAATGGCGTATTTCGGATATTTTTTCCATGGATGATCGGGGATCGTACCGTACTTTTCTTTTGCATACTTAAATACGGTCTCTCTGGTCATAATATTTATTTTAAAAATAGTTAATTTATAGTCCGGCGTTTGCTATGGCTTCTGCTTGGTAGTGCGCGATGAGCGGGTCTATGATCTCATCAAAAAGTCCTGCTGCCATAATCGCATCTAGCCTATAAAGAGTGAGATTTATGCGGTGATCGCTGATGCGGTTTTGTGGGTAATTGTACGTGCGGATACGACCGCTTCTATCTCCGGTGCCGACTTGATCTTTTCTCTCTTTGCTTTCTTTTTCTCTGCGTTCGCGCTCTTGCATATCGTAAAGCCTAGCTTTTAAGACCTTTATAGCGGCGTCTTTGTTTTTGTGTTGGCTTTTACCGTCTTGATTGACTACGACTAAGCCTGTTGGTATGTGAGTTACGCGCACGGCACTGTCTGTGGTATTTACCGACTGTCCGCCATGACCCGAGCTTCTCATAACGTCTATTTTAAGATCGTTTGGATTTATATCTATCTCGCTATCTTCTACTTCTGGCATGATGGCTACTGTGATAGCCGAAGTGTGCACTCTACCTTGACTTTCTGTTTCTGGCACCCTTTGAACTCTGTGAGTTCCGCCTTCATACTTAAGTCTTGAGTAAGCACCTTCGCCTTTTATGAGTAAAATCAGCTCTTTATATCCGCCTGCACTTCCTTCACTTGAACTTACTATCTCGTATTTATAGCCTCGCTCTTCGGTATATCTTATATACGCAGTAGCTAAGTCTCCTACAAATAAGGCAGCTTCATCGCCTCCTGTACCGGCGCGTAGCTCTAAAAAGATATTTTTTTCATCGTTTGGATCTTTTGGAAGAAGCAGAAGTTTTATCTCTTCTTCTAGTTTCGGAAGCTCTGTTTCTAGCGCTTTTAGCTCATCTTTAGCTAGTTCGCCTAGTTCTGGATCTTCAAGTAGAGTTTTATTTTCTTCTATACCGTTTAAGATACTTAAGTATCTTTGAGTAGCGTCTTTTATGGATTCTAAGTTTCTTTGCTCTTTTGAGAGTTTAGTCATACGAGATATATCGTTTATGACTTCTGGATCGCTAAGAATAGAGTTTAACTCATTGTAGCGATCTATAAATGGACGTAGTTTGTCAGCTAACATTTAAATTTAAATTATGCAGCTAAAGTACTAACAAGTTTTGCTAAGCGGCTAACTTTTCTAGAAGCGGTCTCTTTTTTAAGGAATCCTTTGCTTACAAAGCTATGGAAGTTTTTATTTGCATCTTTTAAAGCTACTAATGCAGCGTCTTTGTCGCCGCTTGCTACTGCAACTCTTACCGCTTTGGTTAAATTCTTAAGTCTTGTACGGTAAAATCTATTTCTCTCGGTTCTTTTTATAGTTTGTCTTGCTCTTTTTTCAGCAGATTTGTGGTTTGCCATAACTTACCTTTTTTTATAATTTTAGTCGGTGATTATATCCTAAAGATAATTAAATAAATCTGAATTTAAGTCAAATTTAATCATTCTCATTCTGTTTTTTAATGTAATTATTTTCCGTTTTTAAATTTAGAATTGTATTTCATATGCAAATTTAATATTGTTTTTGATAAAATAGCTAGTTAAATTTAAAAAAAGAAGGCAAAAATGAAGCTTTTTGGAACTGATGGAGTTAGAGGCAGAGCCGGAGAGAAGCTAAACGCGATGACTGCGATGAGACTAGCGATGGCTGCTGGAATTTACTTTCGTAAAAACTCAATTACAAATAAAATTTTAGTCGGAAAAGATACCAGAAAAAGCGGATATATGATCGAAACCGCGATAGTAGCCGGACTTACCGCAGTTGGATATAATGTTATACAAATAGGTCCTATGCCGACTCCAGCGATAGCATTTTTGACTGAAGATATGCGCTGTGACGCCGGCATAATGATAAGCGCCAGTCATAATCCATTTGATGATAACGGTATCAAATTTTTTGATAGTTTCGGAAATAAGCTAAGCGTAGAGGCTGAACAAGCCATAGAAAATATATTTTTTCATAATGAAATAATAGAAAACAATCAAAAAATAGGTCTCGAAATCGGTCAGTCAAAAAGAATTGACGATGTTATAGGCAGATACATAGTTCATATCAAAAACTCATTCCCTAAAAGTCTTACTTTAAAAGGTTTAAGAGTTGTTTTGGACGTTGCAAACGGCGCAGTTTATAAAGTCGCTCCGACCGTATTTAGCGAGCTTGGAGCAGAGACAATAGTTTTAAACGATGAACCAAACGGCGGAAATATAAATGATGGCTGCGGTGCTTTGCATCCTGAAAATTTGGCAAAAGAAGTTAAAAGATTAAGAGCCGATATAGGATTTGCTTTTGACGGTGATGCCGATAGACTTGTGGTTGTCGATGAAAATGCAAAAGTTGTCGATGGAGACGCTTTGCTCGGCGTTTTGGCTACTTATCTTGATGAAAATAAGATGCTTGATAAAAAGGAGATAGTAGCCACCGTGATGAGTAATGCCGCACTTGACGACTATCTTGCAAAACACAAAATTAAGCTTCTTCGTTCAAACGTCGGAGATAAATTCGTTCTTGAAATGATGAAAGAAAACGGCATAAATTTCGGCGGTGAGCAGAGCGGACACATCATATTTAGCGATTTTTCAAAGACCGGCGACGGACTTGTTTCAGCTTTGCAAGTAAGCGCTTGTCTCTTAGCTAAAAATAAAAAAGCCAGCGAGATATTCGGGAGTATTAAAGCATATCCACAAAAACTTTCAAATTTGAAAATTATAGAAAAGAGACCTCTTGATGAGCTTAAAGGCTTAAAAGAACTTGAAGACGAGCTTAAAAAACTAGGAATTCGCACTCTTTTTAGATATTCTGGGACTGAAAACGTTATAAGACTTTTGCTTGAGGGAAAAGACGAAGCATTGGTAACTAAAAAGATAGCTGAAGTAGAAAAATTCTTTATAAAAGCATTAAATGAGTAAGGTAATTTTTAAATTTTTATCATATTTTGCAGCTATATTTGCCGTTGATCAGATTATAAAATGGATATTTTTAAACGGATTTAGATATAAAGGCGAGTTTATAGATCTTGTTTTGGTCTTTAATAAAGGTGTGGCATTTTCTATGTTTGAGTTTTTGGGAACAAATTTAAAATACATCCAGTTAGCTCTCATCGCTGTCCTTTTGGGCTATCTTTTTGGACAAAAAGAACTTTTAAAATCCCATCCCGCGGCATTTGGTCTGCTTCTTGGCGGAGGCTGCTCAAATATACTTGATCGATTTGTGCATGGCGGTGTGGTTGACTATATTTTTTGGCATAAATGGTTTAACTTTGCCGTATTTAACTTTGCCGATATGATGATAGATCTGGCGATTTTGATTATTTTGATTCAGAGTTTTATGCATAGGAAAAAGTAATGCAAAGAAATATTTATATAGCGTATGCGCTCTGGTTTTTTCTAGGCGGTTTTGGTGCTCATAGGATATATTGCGGCAAATTTTTGAGCGGATTGTTGCAATTATTGCTATTTTGGATCGGAAGTTTAACCGCTATATTTTTAGTTGGATATATATTTCTTGCTATTTGGGGAATTTGGTGGCTTGCAGATCTGTTTTTTACCTCTAATTGGGTAGAAAAATTAAATTCAGTTAATTGTATAGAAAAAAGCATTAGCGATTCTCATAAATTAAAAAACGTAGAAAAACTATATGAATTGTATAAGAACGGCGCTATGAGTTACGATGAGTATCTCAGGCGTAAAGATGAAATTTTAGGCTAAGATTTAATATTATTTGAATTTATATGGTAAACTAACGGAAAAATTTTATTAAGGAGTTACAAAATGAGCTATGAAGCTTATTTATGGGTCAAATGGCTGCACTATGCTGCGTTTATCTCTTGGATGGCGATGCTATTTTATCAGCCACGACTTTATGTTTATCACGCAGAACACATACAAAATCATGGATTTGTCGATGTAGTAAAAATTCAAGAAAGTAAGCTTTACAACGGTATAGGCTGGATAGCTATGATAATTACCATTTTAAGTGGTCTTTCGATACTGATTTTTGAAAAACCGGAGCTTATGAAACAAGGGTATTTTCATATGAAATTGCTTTGTGTGATTATCTTAGTTGCGTATCATTTTAGCTTGGGGTACTATTTAAAACAGTTTAAGAATAACCGCTGTACAAAAAGCGGAAAGTTTTTTAGAATGTATAATGAAGTGCCGACAATAATAATGTTTATCATTCTATACGCTATGATTATAAAGGTGCAATTATAAAGGTGCATTTGATTTAAATTTGGGTTTTACCCAAATTTAAGCGATATTTTTATATAATCCAAACTCTTTTGGTTCTATAGCTCAGTTGGTAGAGCATCACCTTGACATGGTGGGGGTCACTGGTTCGAGTCCAGTTAGAGCCACCACTAAGTTATTCTTAATATTTCCTTACAGTTCTCAGAAGTACTTATTTGCAACGTTTGAAAGGCTTTTGCCATTCTTGAGAATGCTTACATTTTCTTAGTTTTTTATGCAAATGGCAGCTCTTAAAGGGTTACCTAAGGGGTTACCTAGTGTTTTTGCAATGGGGTTACCAAATATCTCCGCAAAGCACCAAAACAACGCTTTTGAAAGTTGAGAAATGAAAAATATCAGTTTGCTAGTAGCTGCGATAAAAAATCTACTAAAATCAATAAAATTAATTTAAAGGGTTACAATGAGTAAGGCAGTAGAAAAAAAAGAGTTTATTAATGGTATCGATATTCTAGAGCACGAACAATTACAAAGTGATATTTTAGGCTTAGGGTATTTATTATTCAGTTTTATAGATACGTTACATCATAGCGTACCAAACAGTGACCAAATATCAGCGGTAAATTTGATAATAGATGATATTTTAACAAAAATTAGCAAGGATTTAGATGATTTAGTTACCAAAGATTAGACCAATCAATGGCAGCTCTTAAAGGGTTACCTAAGGGGTTACCTAGTGTTTTTGCAATAGGGTTACCAAATATCTCCGCAAAGCACCAAAACAACGCTTTTGAAAGTTTAGGGATTAAAAAAAGGAGTGCGATGACAACAACGATAAGACAAACGACGCCATTAAAAGATAGCGACGTTAAAAAGCTAGAGTATAAAGGAGGTAAATTTAGTAAATACGCATTAGGTGGGGTTGCTAATCTTTACTTGTTTATCTACAAACCAAACTTAAAAGGCAGTAGTATAAAGAAATACAAAATAAAGATTAATGCTAATTTTCACTCCATTACAGATGAGTACAATCAAGAAATGGTCTATCCAGATACCAGCCTAAACAAAGCCAGACATAAAGTCAGGATACTTCAACAAGAGCTTATACAAAAAGCCAAAGAAAGTATCAGCCCTAATTTTGATAAATTAGCAAATGAGTACTTTAAAAATAGAAGTAACAAAATAGCGATTAAAACAGCCGAGAAAGAGCAAGGGCGTTATAAAAACTACATAAAAGAGACTTTAGGCGATAAACCAATCAACAAAATAAGTTATAAAAGCATAGTTGACTTACTGCTAAATATCGAAGCAAAATTCACAAGAGAAACCGCCGAACGTGTAAAAATGGTAATAAATGGAATATTTAAGTACTCATTATCTTTAGGCGTGATAGAAGCAAACCCAACGCCTACCACATCGGTTTTTTACAATCAACAAAGAGTTAGTAAGCCACGTTTAGCCATAATCGAACCAGAAGAGATAAAAGAGCTTATACGCAGTATAAATACGTATAAGAATCCTACTGTTAAAAACGCACTATTTTTTACTATGCTTACAGCTCAAAGACAAAACCAAATACTAAATTTAAAATGGAGCAATATCGAAGTAAAAAACGGCATTACTTTTATACGGTTTAGTTCTGAAATTATGAAAATGAAACGAACACATTTAACCGCTCTAAGTTCTCAAGCCTTAGAGATAATAGAATCTCAAAAAACATTTAGAGTAAATGAGTACGTTTTTGGTATGGTAAATAATAAAGGAATAATGAGCGACTGCACTATGCTTCAAGCTTTAAACGATATGGGCTACAAAGGTAAGCACTCTACACACGGCTTTAGAGCTACATTTAGTACGATAATGGCAGAAAACGAACACAAGCATAATCTAAGTAGCGAGTTAATAGAGCTATGTTTAGCACACAGCACGACAACGATAAAGGGCAAAGTAGCAAGTGCTTACGATAGAAGTTTTAAACTAGAACAGCAATTAATGGCTTATGAATGGTATTCTAATTTTATCAATGATTTAGAACCGTTACAAATAGCTAAATTTAATTAAAAGGATTAATATGGTAAAACAATTTTACACCCCAAAAGAGTTGTCAGACTTAACAGGTATCAGCGTATCGCATTTAGCTCATCTTAGAATGGATAGCTTTAAATACGATGAATACGGCAATTTTAAAGCAGAGTATTTCCCGTTTCTTAAAGTAGGTAAAAAAGTACTTTATCCATCAAAAGAAGTGGACGCCGTGTTGGCTAATCTAATAAATAAAGGGAATTAATGAAAACTAAACATATCTATGAGATTCTATCTGTTATGCTGAATACTGGTGAGCCAGTAACGGCAACAGATTTTAAAATATCTAATGCTAACCAATATTTTGTAATATTAGAGAGTATGAGATTAGTTACGAGAGTTAAAAGCAAAGAAGGTAATTTTAAAGTAGCATATTTTAAAGATAATGAGCAAAAACAAAAGGCCAGAGATTATCTTTCCAAATGCGGCAAAAGTAAAAACTTGATGAGGTTTTAACAAAATAATCTCATCAAGCTGAATAATAAAAACAAAAAAGGCGGTTAGAGCAACAAAACTAAACCGCCTTAAAAGAATATGAATGAGTATTTTATCACAAATAAACCAGATTCTAGCAACTCACAACAAAAATAATCCAAATTTACGTTTAGCCGTTGATACAATAAGAGCTGATTTTAATCGTACAACTCCTATAAAATCAGATACTAAAATAAACGTATTTTTAAACCTACCCGTTACATTTAATCTAAAATGGTATAAGCTAAAAAAGAGCAATTACGACTATGTTAAACTAAAAAAGTATCTGCATAAAGATGAATTAAAACAGTTTATCAATTAGGCAATGGACACGCATTTGAACGCATTTACTATTACTACAAAAAGCCGTTAGATAAAAGCAAAACAAAAGCCACTTTAGTGATTTACGGTTTAAAACAGTATCATCATTGCGCACCAAATGTTAAGCTTATAGACAGCCTTTTAGACTTAGTAAATAATGTTTCAAGTGTTGATTTATGTTTTGATAGACAAGAACCTTTTAATGTGGCAGCTCTTAAATCGATTTTCACACTAGAAACCTACCAAGAAACAACTCATTACGTAAACGATACTGGTATCTACTCGATACCGCACATATGTATTTATGATAAAGCTTTAAAAAACGGTTTGAGAGAACCATTACACAGGATAGAAGCTAAGGCGATAATAAGAAATTACTCCGTACGTAATAGAGTCATAGACCCTAAAAACCCAAAAGAACGCTTAGCCGAACAGTTACAACAAGCCACGCAAGACTTTGATGATATTATCAAACTAGCTACCAATAGACCGCTAATAAGACTTAGCAGACCTTATAAATAAACAATCTTACTTGCTAAACCGCTAAAGGCTAAAACTAATCAAGCTTATTACGCTTATTATACACGCATAAAAAAATCAATGTGTTAAAATCAACCGGTTGATATCTCGCTAATTTCTTGTTTAAGCTTAAAACGTATATTATGATTTGAGTTTTCAAAATAATGGCGTTTAAGAATTGAAAAAAAGAGGACCCTTTACATGATTCCCCGAAGTTCCTAGCGATGAAAATATCTTAATGAAATAAAACAGCTCAAAACCTTACCAAACAAAGGGCACTACATAGTCGCGACTACTTCGCAACTTCCACTTTAAGAAATCGCTCCCCTAATGGACCTGCTAAAAAGCCTTAAAACTCTCTCAATTCTTTAGCAAAAATCTCTTAAGGTTAGAACTAAATAATAGTAATATGATGACATATTTCGGCAAAAATGACAGCCCTAGCCATTGCAAAAATGACAGGGCTAGAGATGTTAAAAATGACAGGGGGGAGTGACAACATATTATTTGACAAAATACCCCCTAAATGCTAAGATACTAAAATAATAACTAAGGGACACAAATGATAGCCGTTTTAATAGACTTATTTAACTTATTCTATTCGGTTTTTAATCTTGTTGTAATACTATTCCCGTTTTTAGTATTTGGGTGGCTTGTAAGCTGGATAGTGTTTAGATAGCACGATAGTGAATTGCTCTTTAAGTCGGACAAATTTTCGGCTAAGACTACATCATTGCCCTATTTAAATCAAAGTATCTTTCAATAAAAAAGTAAAGGTACTGGCAAAAATATCATTTCATACGGGGGTCGCCTAAGCCGCACCCCCTTTCTAACATTGAAAATTATTTTTGAAAAAAGGACAGTTTGCAACTTAGTCGTATTTAACTAAATACGGTAAATAGGCTATTTGAATAACTTAATGATTTTTCAAAGTGTACTATTTTACTTGCTAAACCGCTAAAGGCTAAAACTAGACAATCTTTTTTAGCTTATTACGCTATCATACACGCATAAAAAAGTAAAAAGGTAAGCATATGCAAAGTATCACACTAAAATGCAATGAAAACGCTTTTAAAAGCAAATAAAGGCTAAATTTGAATTACAAGCCTATTGATGACATGATAGATTTTAGAAATAAACATAAAGACGCGTTCAATGATTTCATTGCAACGTTTGGCGGTTGCTTCATTTACGTGCCTAAGTTCAAAAGTGTTGTATCGCCTGAATGCAAAGACTACGCTAGAGAGTTGTACGAAAACATTTACAAGAGTAAAGTAGCAGATAAAGAGTTAAAAAAGAAAGACGCCATAAAAGAGATACAAAGGATTATCCTTAAAGAATACAATATTTCGGTTAGTTTTAGGTATCTTTTTAATGCGATAAATCCTAAATACGAACAACAGTGAACAATGTAACCGCCATAAAAACGGAGTTAGACGCTCAAAGTGAATACCAAGCATTCGCTTTTAACAAAGAGGCAAATAAAGCAACGATATCTAGAATCTAAATTTAAAAAACTAATCAAGCTTTTATCTTATTATGGTATTATTCATACATAAAAAAGTAAAAAGGTAAGCACATGCAAAGTATCACACTAAAAGCAGATGAAACGCTTTTAAAACAAATAATAGAAGTCAGCAAAGCACTAGCAGATAAACAAAACGAGCCTTTAGAGATAAAAAGCAACCAAGCCGAGCCAAAGACCTACAACAGCAAAGCCGAGTTAAAAGCCGACTATAAAAACAGAATTGAAGAAGCGATTAATGGCAGTGCCAAGCTTTACTCAATTGAAGAGCTAACCAAAGAATGCGAACAATGGTAAAATTTAGTCAACGCTTTAAAACAGAATTGCATATTATTTTTAACTTTATCGCACAAGATAGCAAAACAAGAGCTAGAATCTTTAAAGATGAGCTATTAATGCAAAGCAAAGATTTAGCTAATTTGCCCTTTAGATTTAGAAAATCAGTTACGAGCGATAATGATAACGTAAGGGATTTTATTTTTAAAGGCTATGTTATACCGTTTTTAATTCAAGATGACACAATAATCGTTTTAGGCATATACAAAGCCAATGAGTGGAAATTTTAATTCTTAAATATTCTTGCTTTATCTCTTTAGTTTATTTTAACATTTTAAAAGGTATAATTTTAAATAGCCATTAAGATGGTTTTAACCGCCTTCTCTTAATTATTAATAAAGTTTGCTTACTAAAATTAATAAAATAATTAAAATGGCTATAACCATTTTTTTCTCCTTGCTTTAAAAAGCAAGGGGCAATCTTTTTAGATATGAAACTCACAAACCCTAAGCGTTAAAATTTAACTAAAATCATCTAACCTTAAATGTGCGAAAAGTGTAGTTTTCAATACAAAATTTAATAACATCTGTTTCATTTATCTGCTAAATAGGTTCTTTATGTGAATTGATGGTATTTTATAATATTCATTGAAAATTATTTAATATCATAAAATAAGCATATAAACTTTAAATATCACACAAATATTACTAATTAATATTATTAAAATATAAATTAATATTATTAAAAACTTAATATTAACTTTATCGATAAATTAGCGTAAATAAAACAGTAATAAATCAAGCGTTAATAAAAGTTAATGTAAATATTCAGACATAATTAAGTTGTTTTTGCTATTATTTCAGCATTGATTTCGTGTAGTTACTTATAGGCTATTTTAGACTTTTGCACTGTAAAAATCGATATTTAATAACTTTGGTAATTCAGTTAGAGCCACCATTTATACTTATATATCTAAAAATTAATTAAACTTTTAAATTTATACCTTATTTAAGATCTTGCAACGTTGAGCTATGCAAATTTACAAAAAACAAAGTTATAAATTCTTTTTTTATGCTATGATGCATTTTAAAATAGCACTTATATTGCCGGTTAAACTCTTTCTTTATAATTTTTTTGGTTTTATTTAAATTTAACAGAACGTTTTTGAGTTTTTTCTAAATTTGAAACTCTCTTTTCTAATCTAATGTGAATTATTTTAGAGATGATTAAAACCAAACTCGAAACTTTGATTAGAACATCTAAAGCTTTCATATATGCTATCCTTTGTTTTTAAGTTATTATATCATAATTGATTATCTTTATCAAGTATAATATTCAAATTTAAATAAAAATATGCAGCGGTTTTGCTAGAATAGATAAAATACAAAATACTCGAAAAACGCCGCTTTCTACTTACCTAAATTTAAATTTATCTTAATAAGTAAGCTTGTTAATAATATGATTACAACTCAGACTAGGTATTTACTCGGACAAAATGATAAAAATTTTGTGTATGGCGATAATGGAAATTGTACGCGATTAAGTTCAATTGCCAAAAAATAGTTAATGAAAGCTATAGACTTGAGGAATTAAAATATTCCAGATATGATACAACAAATTTTTCTTTTAATAACTTATATGACCCACAAACCAGGCAGTATTCTTGGAGAGGCGAAGACTCTTACCAAAATCAACAATACGATAGGTTTATAAATTTATACAACGATTATATGAGCGAACTTAAAAACAGAGATAGCTATATGGCAGGTCTAAGCGACGAAGAAAAATATCAAAACATAAAATCAAGCGTTATGATAGCCGTAGAAAGAGACTTCACATCTGCGACTGGTCTAACATTCACCTTAGATAACTTACAAAAAGTAAAAGATAGCTTTGAAAAAGATAGAAGCGATACTGCAAATATGCTTATAGACACCGATATACTAACAGCTATAAAAATAAATAAAAACGGAACATTCACTCTTAGATTTAATAGTGGAAGAGAGTTTGTAGTAGATAAACTATATAAAGATACAAGCAAAGTATTTGAAGCAAGGATAGAACTAAACTTAAATATAAATAGACTAAACGAAGAAGAATTAAATACTAAATTAGACTTTAGCGTAAGTGCGGCTAAAATAAGAAATAGTTCAGGAGAGATAGAACTTATATCTTTAAAAGATCTTGGCGTTGAGATGATAAAGAAACTATCTAATGGAGGATATAAGTTATTTACTGATATACAAAACAATAAAAGCATAACAGTAAGCGATATCTATACTAAATATATATTTGGTAATTCAAATTTAGATAATTCTGATAAATCAAGTAATTTAAATTTAAATAACTCAAATTCAAACAAAACCATAAACGAGTAAAGATAAATTCTATCCAAAATCTCTTAGAGTTTGGGCGTGAGCTGTAAATTTGCTTATAATTAAATAAATATTTAGATAGATAAATATAATTAATTGTCTGTCTAAATTTATAATTAAAAATCGTAAATGCAACTAAATATTAACAATTTGATTAAATTTAGCCTAAAATACGGCATTAGTAAGCTTTAATAATCCTAAAATTCAGTTTAACTTAAAATACAATTAGATAAAATCAGATATTTTGTTCTTTCGTTGTATGGAAGAGCAACCGGTAGAAAGAGGAATATAATGAGCGATATAATTGCATATAAAGTAAATGAGCAAATAGTTGATACCCAAAGTTACTGTGGAAACGGTGGCGAAGAGATATTTTTTGATAATTCAAAAGAAGCGTTAGACGTTATAAGACACTCTTGTGCGCATCTTATGGCCGCAGCGATAAAAGAGCTATATCCAAACGCTAAATTTTTCGTAGGACCATGTATAGAAGACGGATTTTACTATGATATGAGAGTTAGTAAAAGCGACGGCGAAAAGCTAGGTGAGAGCGATCTTGAAGAGATAGAAAAAAAGATGAAAGAGCTAGCATTAGCTAAAATCGATATAGTTAAATTTAACTCGACAAAATCAGAAGTCGCAGCAAAATATGCAAGCGACGATCTAAAACAAGAAGTTCTAAAACGCATACCAGATGGCGTCGTTAGCTTGTACTCTCAAGGAAACTTTGAAGATATTTGTCGTGGACCTCACGTACCAAATACGATTTTTACAAGATTTTTTAAACTAACTAGAATAGCCGGAGCATACCTTGGTGGAGATGAAAACCGCGAAATGCTAACTAGAATTTATGGAACCGCTTACGCCGATAAGGAGAGTCTAAAAGAGCATATTCGCATCATTGAAGAGGCTAAAAAGCGCGATCATAGAAAACTCGGCGCAGAGATGAAATTTTTTACATTTGATGATACTATAGGTGTTGGACTTCCTATATGGCTGCCAAATGGCGCAAGGCTTAGAAGTCGTTTAGAACACAAGCTTTATCGTACTCATAGACTTCGCGGTTATGAGCCTGTTCGCGGTCCTGAAATTTTAAAAAGCGATGCTTGGAAAATCAGTGGTCACTACGCGAATTACAAAGAAAATATGTATTTTACCGTGATTGACGAGCAAGAATATGGTATAAAGCCGATGAACTGCGTGGGACACATCAAAGTCTATCAAAGCGAAATTCGCAGTTACCGCGATTTGCCTCTTAAATTTTTTGAATATGGCGTAGTTCATAGACATGAGAAAAGCGGTGTTTTACACGGTCTTTTTAGAGTTCGCGAATTTACTCAAGATGATGCGCATCTATTTTGTATGCCAAGTCAGATAAAAGAAAATGTGTATGAAATTCTAAGTTTTGTCGATACTTTGATGAGTGCATTTGGGTTTACTTACGAAATGGAAATTTCAACAAAACCTGCAAAAGCAGTTGGCGATGACGCTGTTTGGGAGATAGCTACTAAAGCGCTTAAAGATGCTCTTGATGAAAAAGGATTGAAATATGGTATAGACGAGGGCGGCGGCGCATTTTACGGACCAAAGATAGATATAAAAATCACAGATGCGCTTAAGCGTAAATGGCAGTGCGGAACTATACAGGTTGATTTTAATTTGCCTGCTCGTTTTGATCTTGGTTATATAGATGAAAATAACGAAAGAAAACAGCCTGTTATGCTGCATCGTGCCATTATGGGTAGTTTTGAGAGATTTATAGGAATTTTGCTTGAACATACGGCCGGAGAGCTACCATTTTGGATAGCGCCGACACAAGTTGTTATCATACCTATTAGTAATGAACACCATAAATATGCAAATGAGGTACACTCTTTGCTTCTAGATATGGATGTAGATAGTGAAATATTTAATAAAAATGAGACTTTAAATAAAAAAATACGGACAGCAGAGAAACAACGAGTACCGATGATAATCGTACTTGGAGATAATGAGGTTACAAACAGAGGTGTAGCACTTCGTGATAGACGTGCTAGAGAGCAAAAAGATATGAGCTTAGACGAGTTTTTAGGCTTTATTCAATCTAAATTAAATGAGGTGAATATTTGAGCAAAGAGAAGGATGTTTATCTAAACGAAGAAATTCGTGCTAGTGAGGTAAGATGTGTCGGTGATGATGGTACTGCTTATGGTGTTATAAGTAGAGGAGAAGCTCAAGATATCGCAAACCGTATGGGGCTTGATTTGGTTCTTATAGCTCCCGATGCTAAACCGCCGGTTTGTAAGATAATGGACTACGGTAAATTCCGTTATCAGCAAGAAAAGAAGCAAAAAGAAGCAAAAAAGAAGCAAAAAGTTATTGAAGTAAAAGAGATAAAACTCTCAGTAAAAATAGCCCAAAACGACATTAACTACAAGATCAAGCACGCGCAAGAATTTCTTGAAGAAGGCAAGCATGTTAAATTTAGAGTTTTTCTAAAAGGAAGAGAGATGGCTACTCCAGATATAGGCGTTGTTATGCTTGAGCGAATTTGGGAACTTGTAAAAGATTACGCGGATCGCGATAAAGTACCTGCTTTAGAGGGACGTTACGTAAATATGTTAGTAACTCCTAAAAAGGGATAAACTTTAGCCTTGTGGTTACTAGCCCAGGCTAGTTGCCACTTCTTCATAAATAAAACAATAAATTAAATTTAAATAAATTTTTACACAGTTATCTATTATTTTTAAATTTATATATTTTAATGCTATTTTTTTGATACAATAATAAAGTTAAATAGAATTGAATTTATTTTAAGGAGGACAATATGGACGTAAGCGCCATTACAATGTATATGCAAGATAAGGTTCCATCTCAAGGTCTACTGTTGTTGCAAGACAAGCTTAAAGTTGCTTCATAAGAGAAGCTACAAAATATTGCTTTAATTCCATTGAAAAATCCACTGATCGGTCTTATATTAGGTGTTTTATTTGGCGGATTTGGTGTTGATAGGTTTTATAAAGGTGATGTTATACTTGGTATCGCTAAACTTGTGCTGACTATCATAGGATGGATGACTGTGCTTATCGTCATAGGTTATATATTTTTGATAATAGTCTTCGTGTGGGTTATTGCCGACTTCTTTCTAGTATATAAGGGTATCAAGCAAGATAATCTAAATAAAATAATTCAGATACTCGCATGATTTACTCTTAAGATTTAAATTTTATCTCATTATTACAAGTCATGCAAGAGTATTTTTTGCCTTGTATGATTTTGTTGTGGATGGTTATAGATACTATGTGCGTTTTATTTGGACAACCACATGTATATCTGTATTTTTTTGTTGTGCTTGGTTTATTTTGATTGCTAAGTTGTAACTTTCTCCATTCTTCGATTCTGGTATCATGATGAAGTATATGCTCAAGAAGCCATTTTTCAGCTATAATAACTAAATTTTCTTTTAGATCATTTACATTTTTTGCAGTTTTTATGAGATTTGACATACTATTTATAATATCTTTATGGATAGATGAGTGCTGTTCTAAATATGGATATTCTATAAGCTCCATATAGATCTCTTCATCTCTAAAATGCTCCTTCATATACTCAAAAAATTCAGTTATTATATTTCTAATATCTTCTCTTGAGATATTTTTATTAGCATAAATATATGATTTTTTTGCAAGTTCAAATAGCTTTTTGTGCTGTTTATCTATACCATTATTTCCTACACTATATTTATCGTCCCATACCGGTATCATAACCCTACCCTTTTTTGTATAATATAATTACGTAATTATAGTAAATTTATTTTTAATGTTACTTTATATGAAATTTAATTATATAAATTAAAGTATATCTTTAGCCAAATATATGACTAAAGACGTCTTTGATAAGCAATTAAAATGCAATTAAATTTATGTTAAAATTTATTTTTTTTCGCATCATTGACTATTGAATTTGCTATATTTTCTACTTCAATAGATATTTTGTTTGTATCATTAACTATATCAACATTTTGTTTTGTTAATTCATCTACGTTAGCAACAGATTGGTTTATCTGATTCATGGTTTCGGTTTGCTCTTTGATGCTTTGACTCATATCATTTATGCTTTGACTTAGTATATTTACGTTTGCCTCAATCTCTCCTAGCGATTTCCCTGTTCTTTCGGCAAGTTTTCGTACCTCGTCCGCAACAACCGCAAATCCTCTGCCGTGATCTCCTGCGCGCGCTGCTTCTATTGCCGCATTTAATGCTAGCAAGTTTGTTTGATCTGCTATATCTCTAATTATTGTTATAATACTTTTTATATCTTCTGATTGTTTTATAACTTCCATAGTGCGTTCGTTAATCGAAGTCATAGAATTACTCATCTCTTCAATCGCAGCTGCACTTTCTCCTAGTGAGCTAGCTTGACTTTTTGAGCTCTCATTTAACATAATTACAAAATCTTGTAAGTTATTGGCTTTTGCTTGTAGGATATCTGCTTGTTTTAGGTTATCTTTTAACATTTTAGTTATATTTTTTCCTAAAGTATTTATTATCTTTTCAACTTCTCCTCTAGCATTAGGTATGTTAGATGTAAAATCAAGATTTTTAAAATCATCGAATGTTTTTTGGATAACATTTATATCGCTTCCGACTTTTTGCTCAAGCACTTCTAACATAGAGTTTAAAACATCTTTTAGTTTGTTTAGCTGCGGTGAAACCGGAACATTAACTATTCTTGCTTTTAAATTTCCATCCTCAACCTCTTTTACTTTTTGCAAAGATTCGCTAACTAATTGAGCGTCTTTTTTAATAGCATTTTTAATGATACTTATATTATCATTTATCATTGTAGCCATAACTCCAAACTCATCGTTTGATTTTAAGCTTATATCTTTAGGATTATCGTTTTTATAATTTAAGAAATCAAAGAAATTTTTGAGACCAAATACTATATTATTTATCGGTTTTAAATATCTTTTGGCTAGAATTAATACTATAAACGATGAGATAATAATATATAATGCAGACAGCCATAGTTGTTTTTTTAGTATATTATTTATACCTTCTTCAAAAATATTTTTATCCATAGATGCGCAAATTATCCAGTCGCTATGTTTTGAATTCATACAATCTGCGATATTTTGATTTCCGTTAGATCTTGTGTAGCTGATCATTCCGTATTTGTCAATATTTTTATTTTGAAAGTTATTTACGAGACTTAGAGTAGAGTTTGGCGATTTTCCTATTTGATTTTTTTCTTGATGCATAATGATTTTTCCTTCAGAATCTAATATCATTATATATCCGCCTTTTGTCTCTCCAAGCTTTATAATTTTTTTACTTAAATTTTCGGCTTCTAAATTTATACCTAAAACTCCTATAAATTTATTTTCTACATGTATCGGAGCTGCTAAAGTTATATATGTATTATTATCTAAATTTTGATAAGGATCTGTGATGATGAGTTTATTTTTCTTTAAAGCTTCTTGGTACCATGGATATTTTCTCGCATCATATATACTATTTGCTTCTTTTATAGTTCCGTCTGATTTGTATATAGTTCCGTCTGATTCATATACCATATGTATAGACGAAAATTCCGTTATTTTATTTGTAGTTTTTAGTATATTTTGAACTTCTTCGCGGGTTAAATTTGGTTTTGATATCTGTTTTGATATTTGCTCTGCTTTATTGGCATCGAATTCCAGCTCGATATCTAATATATTTTCAGATCCCGCAACTGCTTTTTGCCTTTCTAAAGAGAGAAGTTTTATAGAGTTATCTCTAGAATCTATATAATTGATATATGTAAAACTTATCAGTGCTATTGCAAAGAGTAAGGATACGCCTATGGAGATTTTGCTTGCTATGCTTTTGTTGAAAAACAACATTTTTTATCCTTTGTCATTAAAATTAATTTATTCTAATGAATCTATCTTTTAAATAAGCTTAAAATATATATCTTTACTTGTAAATTCTTTATTAAATAAATAAAAATAAATTATTTATTATCATTCAATATTTATTTAATTTTTAAATTTATTATATAATTTAAACTAAAAAATAGTATTGTTTAGTTTATTAAATTTTATATTATGAAATAGGTTTTTAATTAGTATAGGTTAATATAAATAGTTTAAGACTTAAATTAGCCTTAAACTATTGTTGATAAGTATGTATTGTTTTATAAATTTAAAACTTATCAGACCGGAAGTACTCTGATATTTGGACTAAGATTTTCTTGCAAGATATTTTCTATCGCGTATAGAGTTCCTGTAGCTCCGCTTGCGCAACCGCTGCAAGCCCCGAGATATCTGATATAAATATCTATTTTACCGTCCGCATCTTCTTTTTTAATATCCAAAATTTCCATATTTCCGCCATCCATAACAAGCATCGGACGTATATTTTCATCGATCACAGCTTCTACGGCTTTTAACTGTTTTACAACTGTTAGCTCTTCAAAACTAAGATCGCTATCAAGTCCGCTTCCGCTTATTTTAGCATCAGCTACGGCTCTTAGTCTCTCAGCTTCCATTTCCGCTCTTGTTTCGGCTAAAATATCGACTAGGTAATACTCTCTTTTTTCGTGACCGCCGGGCTTGATACATGACTTACAAAACGCACCTGCTTTTGTGTATTTAGTTATATCTTCTACTGTTTTTAGATCATTTAGCTTGATAACTTCTTTTATAGTTCCAAGACTTACTCTGGCGCATTCACAGACGATTATTTCATCTTCAAAATGTTCTGGATCTACGCCTTTATAGCTAGCCGCAGCGGCTTTTATAACATCGTACGCCATTACTGAGCAGTGCATTTTTTGTGGCGGAACAGCTGGAATTTCCGGATCATCGCGCATAGCTTTTTCAACATCTATATTTGTTATTTTAACGGCTTCATCTACTGTTTTTCCTTTGCAAAGTTCAGCCATATAATCACTAGAAGCTATAGCTGTTCCGCAACCAAAACTTTTAAATTTAGCGTCTTTTATAATGTCCGTGTTTTTTTCCACAGCCCAATATAATCTAACGGCGTCTCCGCAACTTTCAGCTCCGTGATCTGCTATGATGAGCTCACAGCCCATCGCATTTGCTTGTTCTTCCGTGATTTCACCCATATTTTTTGGATGATTCATTGCATCTTGCACCTTTTGTGAATACTCTTCCCATATATTTCCGCTTATTAAGTTACTTTTAGCCATCTTTTCTTTCCTAAATTTGATTTATAATCCAGATTTGTGCCACTCTGGTGCGTAAGCATAGCTACTAGAAATACTTCTTAATCTATGCACAGCGTTTTTTATCTTGTCTATAGCGTAATCAATCTGCTCTTCAGTGTTAAATCTAGATAATGAGAGTCTAAGAGCCGTATGAGCTAGTTCGCTATCTGCTCCTATAGCTTCCATTATAGGATTGCTCTCAAGATCCTCGCTAGCACATGCCGAACCAGTACTTGCTGCGATACCTGCTTGATTTAAATCCCATAGCATAGCTTCTCCTTCCACTCCTTTTATAGAGGCTAGGATTGTATTTGGTACTCTGCTATCTTTTTTGCCTACAACCGTAACTTCAGGAATTTCTAAAAGAGCGTCTTCTAATTTATCTCTTAATCTTCTTACGTGGCTCTCTTCGTATTTTAAAAATTTATTTGCATTTTCGAGAGCTTTTCCCATGGCTACTATGCCGGCCACATTTAGAGTTCCGCTTCTTCTACCGCCCATATGCTCACCGCCGTGGAGCAAACTTGTTAACTGCATACTATTTTTTATAAATAGTCCTCCAACTCCTTTGGGCCCATGAAATTTATGTGCTGAAAAGCTTAGAAAATCCACGTTTGCATCTTGTACGTCAACTGCTATTTTTCCTATTGCTTGAACTGCGTCCGTATGAAAAAGAGCTCCATATTCATGAGCTATTTTAGCAAGCTCTTTGATAGGAAATATCATACCTGTTTCGTTATTTGCCCACATTACTGTGACTAAAGCTACATCTTCTCCCATAACTTTTTTTAAATCATCAGGGGTAATTACGCCTTCGCTATTTACATCTAATCTTGTAATTTCTACGCCAAGATTTTCTAAAAACGAGCAAGTTGCACCTATGGCAGGATGTTCTACCGTAGTCGTTACTATACGTTTTTTGTCCCCTTTTAATATTTTATCTATATAAATACCTTTTAAAACCCAGTTATTGCTCTCGGTTGCGCAGCTAGTAACTATGATATCATCGCTATCTTTTGCGTTTATGCCTGCATAGAGTTGATCCATAGCAGTTCTTAAGGCCGGATGAGTTTGACTTCCATATGAGTGAAGTGAGTTTGGATTACCAAATTTTTCGCCTAAAAACGGTAGCATAAGCTCCAAAGCTTCAGGATCTACCATAGTTGTTGCGTTATTATCTAAATAAACTTTCAAATTTAGCCTTTCTTAATAATTCATCCTAAATTTAATTAGGATAAACTTTATCTTTTATTTCTGAATGATATAACAATTTTTATAAATTTTGCTTTAAAATTTAGTAAATGAAAACAAAAATTATAAAAATTATTTATACTTGATATCTACTATCAAAATATCTAAATTTACAATGCCTGAGTTGCCTTATAGAGCGTTATTTTATCCCTTCAAGCATTTTAATCGTATCTTCAAATTTAAAACCTTCTGTAGGATTTTGTTTCATAAATTCTTCCATAAATCCTTTTTTTGATATCGCGCTGTCTAATTCTTTGTCTATACCTTTTTGATATGCTCCTATTCTTATCAATACTTCGTTTTCTTTGAGCATGGAAAATAGTCTTTTAAATTTAGAAGCATTAGCTCTATGTTCTTTTGAAGTTACATCTCCCATAACACGACTTGCAGAGTTTAAGATATTTATAGGCGGATAAATTCCAAAATCAGTCAATTCTCTGCTTAATACGATATGTCCATCAAGTATGCTTCTGCTTTGATCTGCTATAGGATCGCTCATATCGTCTCCTTCAACCAAAACAGTAAAAAACGCGGTTATGCTGCCTTTTCCTTCCTCTTTTCCCGCTCTTTCCATAAGTTGTGGAAGTATAGTTAATACGCTTGGCGGATAGCCTTTGCTTGTAGGAGGTTCTCCTAAAGCAAGTCCGATTTCTCTTTGAGCCATAGCAAATCTAGTAACGCTGTCCATTATAAATAGTACGTCTCTTCCGCTACTTTTAAAATATTCTGCTACGCTCATAGCACAAAATGCTCCATATTTTCTCATAAGAGGACTATCGTCGCTTGTCGCTACTATTATAACGGTATTTGATAGATCGCCATTTAAGTTTTTTTCTATAAACTCAGGTACTTCACGTCCGCGTTCGCCGATAAGAGCTACAACTTTTATTGGCGCTACGGAGTTTTTTACAATCATTCCCATTAGAGTTGATTTCCCAACTCCGCTTCCTGCAAAAATCCCTAATTTTTGACCTTTGCCGCAGGTTAAAAGTCCATCTATAGTTTTTACTCCGACGCTAAAAGGCTCATTTATAAGTCCTCTTTTCATAGCAGGAATAGGCATCTGCATTATCGGAACGTAAGTCGTAGCTTCTATGGCACCTTTAGAGTCTTTTGGATTCATAAATGGATCTACTACTCTACCCAAAAGTGACTCGCCTACTGGTATGCTCATACCTTGATCACTAGCATACACTCGGTCTCCTATTTTAAATCCTTCTACAAATCCAAAAG
This sequence comes from Campylobacter fetus subsp. fetus, assembly GCF_900475935.1. Taxonomy (NCBI): domain Bacteria; kingdom Pseudomonadati; phylum Campylobacterota; class Epsilonproteobacteria; order Campylobacterales; family Campylobacteraceae; genus Campylobacter; species Campylobacter fetus. Next base: position 1,649,658 of record NZ_LS483431.1, on the reverse strand, counting down.
GACTTACGCTAGCTCCTGTTTGATTTAATCCAGTTACCATACCAAGCTCATTTTTATTGCCATCTATGCTTATTATTCGTACGATATCACCTATACTCGGACGAAGCCCTGTTATCTCCATATTATTTGTAGTGATTTTTGTAATGATACCGAATATGCTAGATAAGCTTTTACTCTTGCTAAGTTTACTTTTAATATTTTCTAAGCTCAAAATTTCACCGATTTTGGAGAATTAATAAGATCAAAAAACTCTTTTCTAGTTTCCGCATTTTTTATAAATATCCCTCTTAAAGCCGATGTCGTCGTTGTAGAGTTTATCTTTTCTACTCCTCGCATCTCTATGCACATATGTCTTGCTTCGACTACTACTCCAACGCCTTTTGGACTTATTGCATCTTGAAGAGCTTGAGCGATTTGCTCTGTCATTTGCTCTTGAATTTGCAGACGTCTTGCATATATATTTACCATTCTTGGAATTTTGCTAAGTCCTACAACTTTTCCGTCTGGTATATAAGCGACGTGAGCTCTACCGATAATAGGAAGCAAATGATGCTCGCAAATACTGTAAAACTCGATATCTTTTAGCAAAACCATTTCATTGTTGCTGCTATCAAACATTGCGTCATTCAGAACATCTTTTGGATCTTGCCAATATCCGCTTGTAATGAATTCATAAGCTTTTGCAACTCTTTTTGGAGTATTTAAAAGTCCTTCTCTATCTGGATTTTCGCCTAAAATTTCCAGCATTGTTTTAACGCATTTTTCAAATTCGATTTTTCTATTTTGATCAAACATTAATCACCTTAAAAATTTTTGCGATTTTACAATATTTTGACTTTTATAGTAATAAATTTACTAATTTATACTTAAATAAAGCAAAAATTTGATATATTGCGAGATAATTTTTTATCATAATAAAAGGAAAATAATGGAAGTTAAAGCAAAACTTTTAAACACAGCAAATGCTGCTGCGCAAACTGAAGTTAAAGCAAGTGAGCTTAACGCCAAGGTTGAAAATTTAGCTAAGAAAGCTGCTAAAAATATAAAAATTGATGGTTTTAGAAAAGGAAAAGTTCCGGTTGCGCAAGTGTTAAAAAGATACGGAAAAGACTTAGAAAATGATGCTAAAAGTGAAATATTTAGAGATATAGTAAACGAGAGCTTAAAATTGATCGCTAAAAAATCTAGCGATATAATCGGTGAGCCTATGATACTTAAATTTGATGAAAAAGACGGAAATATAGATATTGAGCTTGAAATTTCGTTCAAACCAGAAGTTAAAGTTGATGGTTATGAGGAGATTATTCCTGAATATACAACTCCTAAAGTTACCAAAAAAGAGATCGAAGAGAAGATAAATGAGTTTTTGAAAATGATAGCTCCTCTTGAGAAAGTTGAAAAAGAGAGTTTAGAAAAAGGTGATTTTGCTAAATTTGATTTTGAAGGATTTGTAGATGGCGAAGCTTTTGAGGGTGGGAAAGCCGAAGGCTATCTTCTTGAGATAGGAAGCGGACAGTTTATACCGGGATTTGAAGATGGTATGTTAGGTTTAAAAGTAGGCGAACAAAAAGATGTAAATGTTACTTTTCCTGCGGAGTACGGTGCTGATCATCTTGCCGGAAAATCTGCTGTTTTTAAAGTAAAATTACACGAGATTCAAGGTAAAAAAGCTGGAAAATTAGATGAAGAAACTCTTAAAAAACTAATGCCTAATGAAGAAAATCCAACTGCCGAGCAACTAGAAGATAGAATCAAAGAGCAGATCAGAGCAGATAAATTCCAAAAACTTTTAAATGAGGATTTGAAGCCTAAATTTGCAGATAAAGCAGTAGAAAAATTTAAATTTGATCTACCTAATAATATAGTAGAGCAAGAGATTGATATGCAATTTAGAAGTGCTTGGGGAAATTTTAGTGAAGATGAGATGAAAAAATTCCGCGAAGATAAAGAAGCTCTTAAAAAACAGAGAGAAACTTATAAAAATGAAGCTATAAAAAGCGTTCAGCTTACATTTATCATAGATGAATTAGCAAAGCAAAAAGGTATTACCGTGAGCGATAATGAGCTTTTACAGGCGGTATATTTTGAAGCCTATAGATATGGAATTGACCCAAAAGAGCATTTAGAAAGCTACAAAAAACAAGGCATGCTTCCAGCAGTTAAAATGGCTATGATAGAAGAGAAATTATTTAATAATTTATTTAAAAGTGGTAATAAAGAAGATAAGGGCGAATAATGAGTTATTATATCCCTTACGTAGTTGAAAGAACTAGCAAAGGCGAGAGAAGTTACGATATATATTCTCGCCTTTTAAAAGATCGTATTATAATGCTAAGCGGTGAGATAGAAGATGCAATGGCAAGCGCCATAGTGGCTCAAATGCTATTTTTAGAAGCTGAAGATCCGGACAAAGATATATATCTATATATAAATAGCCCAGGCGGAGTCGTAACGAGCGGATTTAGTATATATGATACTATGAATTATATAAAACCAGATGTTTGCACTATTTGTATAGGACAAGCTGCTAGTATGGGCGCTTTTTTACTTAGTTGCGGAACAAAAGGAAAGCGTTACGCTCTTCCAAACTCGCGTATAATGATCCATCAGCCTTTAGGCGGTGCTAGAGGTCAAGCAACCGATATAGAAATTCAAGCGAAAGAAATTTTACGCTTAAAAGAGGTATTAAATAGCACTTTAGCTAAAAATACAGGTCAAAAACTTGCTAAAATAGCTAAAGATACGGATAGAGACTTTTTTATGAGTGCCCATGAAGCAGCTGAGTATGGACTTATAGATAATGTCTTGGAGAAAAGCTTTAAATAAGTGAGGTTTTAGTGGTTAAGTTAAGAGATGATAAAGATGTTTCGCCAAATATAGTTCAACAAAATCAGATCACTAAGTCTGTTGCTGAGAGAAGTCGCGAAGAAGCGGTAAAAGTAAAAAATTCAGATAAAAACGATGAAGTAGCCGTTGATTTAAATAAATTCTCACAGACTGTTTTAAAACAGTTAAGCGATGACAATATCCAAGCAACTCCTGAAAATTTTGATATATATTTTAGAAAACTTTTAGAGTCTAAGTCCTCGTCATTTCAAAAAAAAGTTTTAGAGCTTATAGATTATGATAAAGATGACGTATTAGAGAAGCAGGCTTTGATCGAAAAAGAGATCAAATTAGGTTTTGGTCAGATTAAAAATATGCTTCAAGTCATCACTCTTATATATAAAAATTTAGTTATTATGAAAGGTATAGTCAAAAAAAGACTAGAAGAGACAAAGGCAAATGCAAATCCGCTTGAGGTGCAAGCTGCTATAAAGTCATTTAGCGACGAATTAGATAAGCTAAATACTCTTATGGAGAGACATTTAGATGTTATTAAAAATAGCTATGAAGATGTAAATCGTATATTCAAAAACGTAGAAGAGCAGTCTATTTATGATTCTAAATTTGGAGTGTATAATAAAAAATATTTCTTAAAAGTATTAGAAGACGAGTTTGATCATGTAAAAAGATATAACTACAATGTAAGTGTTATGCTGATACATGTAAAAGACAGTGTTTTAAACAACATACCTAGTTTGAAAGACAAAAACGGAATACTAAGAAATATAGCTAAAATTTTGCTAAAAACTTCAAGAAGAAGCGATGTCGTAGCGCATTATGGTGATGGATATTTTGGTATGATAATGAAACATACGGATATAGAAGGCGCTAAAAAAGCGTGCGATAGAGTAGGCCAAATGCTCTACCAAACTACATTTTTTATAGCCGAAGATGAGATAGATATGGATATAGAGATATCTGTAGCGGCGTTAAATTTAAAACATAGCGTAGAAGAGACACTTTCAAAAGCCCTTGATGGATTAGCAAAAAGCGGAAAAAGAGCTAAGCTTTATGAGGTTATAGAAGGAAATTAGATGATTTTAGATGTAATTACCTATCCTGATAAAAGACTTTTTGAAAAAAGCGCAGACGTTGTCAAATTTGATAATGAGCTAGCAAAGTTTTTAGATGATATGTATGATACAATGATAGCAAAAAACGGCATAGGGTTAGCTGCTATACAAGTCGGTAAACCAATTAGAGTTTTTATAATAAATTTAATAAACGAAGATGAAGTGCAAGATAAAAATGATCTTTTAGAGATAATCAATCCAAAATTTATATCCAAAGACGGTGAAATCGTATATCAAGAAGGCTGCCTTAGCGTACCTGGGTACTATGAAGATGTGAAACGTGCTAAAGATATTAAAATACAGTTTCAAGATAGATTTGGAAATTTAAAAGAGCTAGAAGCAGATGGACTTTTGTCTGTGGCTATTCAGCATGAAAACGATCATTTAGACGGACATCTTTTTATAGAAAAAATTGGATTTAACAAACGCAAAAAATTTGATAAAGAGTACAAGAAAAAATCAAAGCTAAAACCGATATGAAATCTCTAAAAAGTGCTTGTTTAGGCAGTAAATTACATATCATAGATATAGAATCTACTTTTCTTAGAGCGCTTCCTGGATTTGATATAGTCGGTCTTGCAAGTACTACCATAAAAGAGTCTGTGACTAGAGTGAGATCTGCACTTGTGGTCATAAAAGACTTTAATCTACCTGCTATGAAAATCGTCATAAACTTAAGCCCTAGCGATGTTAAAAAAGACGGCTCGCACTTTGATCTACCTATAGCGCTTCTTATTTTGTTGCAAAAAGAGAAATTTGATAGTGATTTTTTCGTATTTGGAGAACTTAGTTTAGATGGTAGTTTAAAGAGCAGTGCCGAGCTATTTTCTGTGCTCTTATTTCTTAGCGTAAAGACTAAAAGTGCAAATGTTTTACTTCCCAAAGATATCGCGCTAAAAGCTGCAATGATACCGAATTTAACCGTTTTTACGGTTTCAAATTTAAACGAAGCTAGAGATTTTTTCTTAAATGAAGAGTTTAAGCAAAGCTGCAAAATAGTATCGTCTCATCCTCTTTTTGAAAATGTTATAGAAATAAACGATAAAAAATTTGTTCCGAATTTTAATTACGAACTAGATTTTAAGGATATAAAAGGTCAAGAAAGAGCCAAAAGGGCTTGCATTATAAGTGCCGCAGGTATGCATAATATACTTTTTGAAGGAAGCCCAGGGTGTGGAAAATCTATGAGCGCAAAGCGCCTTGCTTATATTCTTCCGCCGCAGAGTTTGAGTGAGATACTTTTAGCTAGTGCGTATCAGTCTTTAAACTCAAATAATTGTGATTTTAGCTCTTTAAGAGCATTTCGCAGTCCACACCATACAAGCACGAGAAGCTCTATTTTTGGCGGTGGAAGCGGTATGGCAAAGATAGGTGAAGTTGCTTTAGCAAATGGCGGAGTTTTATTTTTTGATGAGTTTCCGCATTTCGGTAAACAGGTACTTGAAAGCTTAAGAGAACCGTTAGAAGATAATAAAATCAACATCTCTCGCGTAAATTCAAAAACTAGTTATGAAACTAAGTTTTTATTTGTTGCGGCTATGAATCCTTGCCCTTGCGGAAATGCTTTTAGTAAATTTAACAACTGCAGATGTAGCGATAAAGATATAGCAAGATATCAAAGTATGATCTCAAAAGCTCTTCTTGATAGGATAGATATCTATGTTGCAATGGGTGAAATAAACAGCGAAGATAAACCAAGTCTTAGCAGCGAAGATATGCATCGTATGGTTTTAGAAGCTTTTAAAAAACAGATTGTACGCGGTCAGAGTGAGCTAAACGGAAAGTTAAAAGATGCGGAGATTGCTAAGTTTTGTCAATGCGATAAAGATGCTAAGATTACTTTAAATAAAGCGATTGTTAATTATCATTTGAGTCAACGAGGTATCAATAAAACGCTAAAAGTTGCTAGAACTATAGCCGATCTTGAGGGTAAAGAAAATATTAGTAAAGTTCATATGCTTGAGAGTCTCAGTTATAGGATGAAAATGTGAAAAAATTATTTATAAGCAGTGATAAATTTGATAAAAATTGCATTTTAAATTATGGTTTAAATGAGCTTATTTTACAAGAAAATGCAGCTCTTAGTGTAGCAAATTTAGTAAGGGTAAATTTGAAAATAGGCTCAAAAATCCTTGTTGTTTGCGGAGGCGGAAACAATGCAAGCGACGCTATAGCAGCTGCTAGAATGCTTGAGGGGGATTATGAGTGCGAACTGTTTTTCACCACTTCAAATTTAAATGAAAATTGCAAAACTCAACTAAAAATAGCTAAGCAAATCGGCGTAAAAATGTGTGAAAATTTGAGTTTGGATAGAGTGGATTGCGTAATTGACGGGATATTCGGTAGTGGACTAAATAAAAATTTGGACGAAAAAATCGTGCAAATGTTAAATTTGATAAATAATACTTCCTCTCTTAAGATAGCGATCGACTTTCCAAGCGGACTTGAAAAAAACGGACGCATTTTAGGGGCCTGCTTTAATGCCGATTTTACCGTAACTATGGGTGCGAGAAAACTAGGACTTTATAGCGACGCTGCAAAAGATTTTGTAGGTGAAATAGTATGCTCGAATTTAGGTATTTGCGAAAGTAAATTTTCAAGTTCTAGTAGCGATTTTTTACTTGAGTTTGACGATCTTAGGCTTCCTAGTCGAGAGATTTTAAATACAAATAAGGGCGATTTCGGCCATGCTTTCGTGGCTTGCGGCGAGTTAAGCGGAGCTGCTAAAATTTGTGCTAAAGCTGCGCTAAAAATGGGCTCCGGTAGAGTTAGTGTTGTAAATTTAAATGGACAAAATATAAATTTAGATGAAGAGATCATGCAAAAAAATAGTTTCAAAGGAGCGGACGCGGTCGCTGTTGGAATGGGGCTTGGAGAAGCTAAATTTGATATAAACGAGATATTGACTAGACCTTGCGTGGTCGATGCAGATATGTTTTATAAAAAAGAAATTTTGAGTTTTATGGTTAAAGATGACGCCATTTTAACTCCTCATCCAAAAGAGTTTTCTAGTCTTTTAAATATAGCCGGATTTGGAAATTTCAGTATAGAAGATGTGCAAAGAAGCCGCTTTGAGCTGTCTAGAGAATTTTCTAAAACCTTTTCTTGCGTTTTGGTTTTAAAAGGCGCAAACGCCATTATAGCCAAAAACGGCGTACTTTACGTATCAAATTTAGGCACCCCGAGTTTAGCAGTAGCAGGAAGCGGCGACGCACTTTGCGGAATACTTCTTGGATTTTTGGCTCAAGGTTTTAGCCCGCTTGACTCAGCGATAAGTGGAGTTTTAGCTCATCAAAAAACGGCGCAAAATTACAAAGCAAACGATTATAGTTTCACGCCAAATGACATTATAGAAGGACTTAAATGGTTGTAAAAAATATAGCTATATTGTTTAGCGGTAGCGGTTCAAATTTAGAAGCGATACTAGAAAAAGTGCACGGAAAAGTTTTTGGAGACGTAAAAATAGTCGCAAAACTACTCATTTGCAACAAAACTGACGCTTATGGGATAGAGAGAGCTAAAAAATTCGGGCTTGAAACTCTCATTATCGATAGTTCTAAGTTTATCTCAAGAGAGGAATTTGATGCGGCTTTGGTTAAAGAGATAGAAAAAAACGAGATAGATTTGACTGTTTTAGCCGGTTTTATGAGGATTTTAACTCATGTTTTTACTTCAAAAATAAAAGCAATTAATCTTCATCCGAGCATTTTACCGCTTTTTAAAGGCGCTCATGCCATAAAAGAGAGCTTTGATAGCGATATGGCTGTCGGCGGAGTGAGCGTTCATTCTGTCAGCGAAGAGCTAGACGGTGGTAAAATCATAGCTCAAGAGACATTTCAAAGAAACTCGAAAACTTTTGAAGAGTGGGAAGAGACCATTCACAAGATAGAACACGAAATTTTACCAAAAACGATCATAAATATTTTAACAAACAAGGAAAATAATGCTTGAGTGGATTTACTCTCCGGAGGCTTGGATAAGCTTACTTACACTAACTAGTTTGGAAATAGTTTTAGGTATAGATAATATAATTTTTATAGCCATTTTGTGTGGCAAACTTCCTGCTCATCAAAGAGATAGAGCTAGAGTTTTAGGGCTTGGACTTGCTATGGTGACTAGAATTTTATTGCTTTTGAGCTTATTTTGGATCATGAAGCTTACAACTCCTTTGTTTAGCTTATTTGATTATGAAATTTCAGGAAGAGATCTCGTGTTGATAGCCGGAGGTCTGTTTTTGATAGCAAAATCCACTTTAGAGCTTCACTCTCATGCAACCGGAGAAAACGAGGAAGATAGCTTAAAAGCAAAAGGTGCTTCTAATTTCTTTGCTACCATAGTCCAAATAGGCATTTTGGATATCGTATTTTCATTAGATAGCGTTATAACCGCTGTTGGGATGGCCGATCATATAGAAATCATGATTATAGCTGTGATATTGGCTGTTTTGGTTATGCTGCTTGCTAGCGGATCTATAAGTCGTTTCGTAGATAATAATCCAACTATAAAAGTTCTTGCTTTGGCTTTTCTTATAATGATAGGAATAGCGCTTGTAGGAGAGGGATTTAAATTTCATATTCCAAAAGGATATATATACTTTGCGATGGCATTTTCTCTCGCGGTTGAGATGATAAATTTGTACGCAAAAAGGAAGCATTCTAAGTAATTATATGAATTTGGCTTTATTTTAAGCTAAATTCAGTTTTTAAGATTGTTTTAATTGACAATGTATAAAAAAGTAGATATAATTCTAACTCTTAATTTGAAGTAGTGAGACTCATGCTTCGGGGTGTAGCGCAGTCTGGTTAGCGCACTTGGTTTGGGACCAAGGGGCCGAAGGTTCGAATCCTTTCACCCCGACCATTTGGTGAGTGTAGCTCAGTCGGTTAGAGCATCAGATTGTGGTCCTGAGGGTCGTGGGTTCGATTCCCATCACTCACCCCATTTTAGATCGATGGATTTCAAGTTGCGCTCGTAGCTCAATTGGATAGAGCGACAGACTTCGGATCTGTAGGTTATGGGTTCGACCCCTATCGGGCGCGCCATTTTAAGTTAGATGCTGAGTTTTTGCAGCTTTTTTGTTATTTATTTTTAGCTATGCGCTCATAGCTCAGCTGGATAGAGCAACGGCCTTCTAAGCCGTAGGCCAGAGGTTCGAATCCTCTTGGGCGTACCATTTATTTTATGCGGACGTGGTGAAATTGGCAGACACGCCAGACTTAGGATCTGGTGCCTTACGGTGTGGAGGTTCAAGTCCTCTCGTCCGCACCATTCAATTTTTTATCAAATTCTTTTCAAATCATCTAATATATTTAATTCAAATTCTACTAAATTTATTAATTAATATTTTTAAGCTATAAGTCTTTGAGGATTTTATCAAAGACTTATCAAGGTTCTTAAGTTTTTGATGTGCTTAAGGTTGGGTTTTTAAGATATATATTTTGCTTTTTATGCTATTTTAAACTAAATCATTATTTTGCGAGTATGTCTTTAGATATTTTTTTGTCTTTTTTGCAAAAATAAAGTCATTTGTTTCCGTCTTTGACTTATCTTTAAAGTAGTTTGGATTTGGGTTTTCCAAAAGTTGATAGGCTAGTTGCTTATTTGTTTTTTGTATTAGTGCTTGCCATATCAAATAACTCGGTAAGCTGATCCGAGTTCTCCCAGTTTAGCTGAAAATTAGTCATAAGCTCTTCAAATCTTTTTAAGTACTCTTTTTTATCAAATTTGAGATTTTGAAGCCCTAATTTTATATCTATTTTACCGTATCCTAAAGCTTTTGCCATACCGATATTGTGCATACAAACATCGCTTCGGTTATGAAACGTTATAGCGCTAATCAAGGCTCCGATCTCTACTGGTCTGAGATTATGAAATTTGAGCTTGCCTTTAAATACCGTATTTTGATTTAAGGGAGTAAAAGTCGTACGAACATCTTGATTGTCGTTCGGTAAGCTTGGTTTCATAAGTTCATTATGAAGCGGATATCTTTTCCAGCCCGATATCTTAGCATCTTCATTTATCAGCGTGATATATGGATTTGCTTTTTTGGTTTGTTGTATATAATTTGGATTTGGAGTACCTAATATTACCTCTGCCTTTGTAGCAAAGTTATACGGCGGAATAGCTTTAAAATGAGAAAAATAGACTCTCCCTTTTAGAGCTTTTTTTGAGTTTATAACCGTGCCGAATATAGTTTCACTAAGATCTAGCTTGTCTTCTTTATAATCTGTTTGTTTGGCAGCGTCAGCTATAGTTTTGTTATAAGCTAGTTTAAATAGCTGAGTTATACCGATAGCTTCGATTTTGCCGCCTTTTTCTACGAAAAATACCGGTATTTTTTCCTTAAATTCTTTGATGATATATTTTCCGTCTATGGATTTGTTGTTATTATAAACTTTTAAAAATTTTTTATTAGCATCATCCGTAACTTCTATATATTTACCGCTATCTTTAAATATGAATTCATGGTGAATGTCTCCGGTAAAAACTAATTGACCGCTCTGAGCGTTTTTGTTATCATTTGATAATAATGCTACTGTACGGGATTTTTCCTTTTTGGTCGTAAATTTAACCTTATTTAATAAATAGTATTTCGTATATTTATCTTTCGCAGTTTTTAGGGATTTGAGCTCCGGATAATTTTTTTCTAAATCTTTATGCGATATAGTTATGATATTGCCACAATCTAGGAGCTTAGTATTTCCGTCTATTTTTACTAAAAATCCACATTTGTTTGCTTTTCCTATAAGTGAATTATTCGTCATATCTCTTACGATTAATACGCCATTAAATTTACTATCGATTTTTATCTTCCCAAAACTCATGATCTCTAGAACGTTTCTTATCATGCCTTTTACGCTACTACTTGGTATATAATACTCTTTTTCACCGTTTTCATTTATGTGATGACAAAACTCCAACGCTTCCTTATTATCTTTCGATGCATGATTTTTGATAAAAATCGGGCTTTTAGCGGTGATAGTTATATCTATCTCTCCGCTTTGGGCGTCGCTAAATGGTATATCGTGGCTAACATTATCAGCCCAGTCTGGATAAAATATTTGCTCATTTAGCGGAACAAAATTATATAGTGTGGTTATCATTTTTTCTCCTTATGTCCAAAGCCGGCAAATACTACTTTTTGCAACTTAAGTGTTGCTAAATTCAAGCAAAATTCATCTGAGCGTTCTTGCCAAATTTGGACCGTTTTTACTAGTAAATCATCTATATCGCTTATATAAATTTGCTCATCGTCGCTTTGTATATCTTTATCTGATAAATTCGTTTCATCTACTAGCCAAGTACTGTTTATCTGTCTTATAGCTATGGATTTGTTGAGCGTCTCATCAAAAAAGTGAGCCTCATAAATAAATCCTTTTATACTACTAAAATCCACATTTATATCGCTTTTTTGCTTCCAAATTCTATCTTGTTTATGCTCTTTTAGATCTTCATTGCTAATTTGCAAGTAGCCAACGCAATTTTTTAGTGAGTTTATATAGTTTTGTATATCTTTTTGGGTTTTAAATTCGTTCATTTACTCTCCTTTAGCTCAGTACCGTTTTTCAAAACTTTTCCGCTAAATATACCATGACCTTTTGTAGTAGCCCCACCAAGTGGCAAACGTCCTAAAGTCACGTCTAAAAGAGCATTTTCAAAGGCTTTAATGAGATTTTCACCTATGTTTTGCTCATTTTTGATACTGATTTTGATGAGGTAAGAGTCCTTGTCTTTTGCGATAGTTTTTTCTTGAAATAACATCCCGTCCATCGCTCCGCCCGTGAATCTATCTATGGACACATGGTCAAAAATCTTTGTTTGAGCGTCGTTTGCTTTAAAACAATCGCTCATTAAAATATTGCCTTTTTTGCCCTTTTTATCCGTATTTTTTTCCTCGCCGAAAAGCGGAACGACAAGATCTTTTAAGTCTTTTATATCTTTTCTTTTTTTTGCTTCTCTTAAAGCCTCTTCAAAACTCTTATCCACCGTGATGCCTTCTAATTTGCATATATGGTACAATGTTCTATGAAGTAAAGCACCTTTTATGCTGCTTGCAGGTATAAGAACTTTTGGATTTGAAATGGAGCTGGTATCGTATGATATGGTTTGTTCAAAAACCGGAGTCATATCGGCGTCCGAGTCTCCAAAGCCGCTGCCGAACATAAAAAAATTATCCGGAGTTATATTTAGTTCGTACTTAGTAAGCTTTTGACCAGTTTGACTTTGTTTTTGATATACGTTTTTTAGCTCAAGATCTTGTGTTTTGTTTGAATATACGTTTTTTAGCTCAAAATTTAGTGAACTACTATACTCGCTCACGTCCAAATATCCGTATCTAATACGCTTTATTTCAAACTCTCCAAAGCCCTTTGACGAGCCTCCGCCAAGCCTAAAATCATCGTCTATAAGCAAGGATAAAATATCATTAAAACTCTCTTTATCATCTTCTACTAACTCGATACTAAATTTAAACTTAGAGCCTTTAAATACTACTTCTTCATTAAATTTAGACCTATCTATCGCCAAGCCTTTTTCGTTAATGGCGGTATGCTCCCTAAGTGGTAAATTTTCAAACAGACTCAAAAAGTCATCTTTTTCTAAAAGTAGTGTCTCACAGACTTTTGCTGTTTTATCTAGCAAAAGAGCGTTGGAGATTATGATTTTAGAGCCGTTTTCTTTGCCAAATATGTCATCTGTTTTATCTTTAAATTTATCTTGAAATTTGACCCTTAAAACTCCTGCTATAGATGAGCCAAGTATCATCGGTAAGTTATTCCAGTCTTTTTGAACTGGCGAATCTTGCAAAAAATCTACTGATTGTGAACCTACTTTTAGAGGCGTGAGCGCTTCTAGCGTTACGTGTGCTACATGCCTTTTAGTTGCCATTTTTGCTCCTTATTTTCATAGCAAATAGTTTTATAAATTTACACTTATCTTTTTGTATAGACTCAATAATGTTTATAAGCTGTTTTGCTTGTTCATCACTCCATTTTTTTATACCATTTTTTATACTATTTTCTATATTTGCAAGGAGATTTTCATCGTCGCTTGTATCACAAATTTGTCTGATATTTCCCCATTGAGATGATGAAATACTGCTAAAATAACAATATTTTTCATTTATAAGCTTAGATACTTCATTTGCTATTTTTAAATTTGTATCTGATGATTCGCGTTTAGCTTTTAGAAATTTAGTTAAAGAAGTTTTGGGTTCGGTCTTTGCTTTTATGCTATCTCTTTTATCGGTATTTTTTAGCTTAGGTTCATTTTCTTTTAGAAAATTTGGATTTATGATTATATCTCCGAAGCCTTCACTTTTATATGCTCCGACACCGTTTTTTATAATAGAAGTTTGCTCAGGCGTAAGTTTTTTGACCGCTATGACGCTTCCTTTATTTATGCAAAGTCTCTCAGACTCAAAACGCGCTTTTTTCCCGTTGTAAGGCGTAAAAGACGAGTTGCGTATATTTGTTTTTTCATAACAAATGTCTATATCTTTGCAGATAAAACTCAAATCATATGTTGGATTTCCATGGTCGTCTATGAGTACTAAGCGGCTATTTGCATATAAAAAATCATAATTTTCATAGTCATTAAATGTTTTTATATTATTACTTTTATAGTCTTGCAAGTATGATATTTTTATTAGTCCGTACTGGGCAGACTTTGATTTGCCGAGCTTGTAACTGTTTTGCAATGTAGATATAATCAAGTTTTCATCTTTGCACTCATTTTTTAGTTTTACCGAAAATCTCCATATTGAGCCTTTTGGAAGAGATTTATAACCAAACATTGCGCTATCTTTGCTTTTTCTTTGTTGCGTATCGTATGATGATTTTTGCGAGTATGAGTGACTTATTAATACCTGCTCTAAATCTTCAGTGATATATCCAACTCTTAATTGTTTAAGCTGACCTAGCTTATTTGATTCTTCTTTGCTTATCATATGTTTGTTACATATGATTTTATTGTCTAATTTTTTATGATAAAACGAATACGGCGTTTTATATGTTATTTTACCGTTATAGACCATATGGGCATCGTTAAAGCATATGTTTCCACTATAAAACAGATCAAAACTATCACTAAATTTATCATAATTTTGAGCGACCATACCTAAAAAGTTACTTCCTGGTATAAAATCAAGATAGTTTATATTTCCTTCCGTATTTGAGGTTGCAGGCAATACGATATCACTTAAAAATTTTACTTCAAAAAATAGCTCTTTCATTTTTGCCCCTCTACACAAAACTCACATCTACCAAGTCCGCGGTTACGGTTTAATCCGATTTGTTTTATCATTCTTAGTGATTTTCTTATTTTATCTTCAAATTCATCTGGTATATCTCTTATCTCGCCTTGCAACTCTAATGGAATGACAACTTCTATCACTCTTAATGAGTCGTCTTTTGCATTACCATTATCATCTATACTAGTTTGTGCGATTATATCATATAGATATGGTTGTAATGAATTTGCTATGATATAATCCGTGTCTTGTTGCTCTAAAGTCGCATTTGAAAAATAGCATTCCCCCATATGCTCTTTATCTCCAAAGCAGATTTTTGTAAAGTTAGGATCTATCAAATTTGCCATCTCTCTTAACAAGCCTTTTATGGTTTTACCGGGAGCAAAAGGAAGTCCGTTGCTATCTTTAATAACTATACTATTAAATTTAGCGCCACCGCTTAAACCGCTGCTTAGATGCCAGTAGTCATAAAATTTTAGTCGGTAGTTTAGGTTCATAGTCGCTCCTTTATCTTTTGTGTGACTGCATGGATCTGCAATATATCATAGATGGGGGTTTTGTTTTTTTCATCTTTTTTTGTAATAAGATGTTTATTTGATAAATTTGCAAATAATTTTGATATAAACTCTCTATCTGCCCAAGATCTATCTAGCATTTCGTTGATCCTATCTAGCATAAACTCAGCGTAAGATTTATTATCTAGCACTCTTATCCATTCTCTAAGACTGGAGATCGGACTACGTTCATCAGCGTAATTTCTGCATACTTCTATCAAATTTTCTATACTAGGCTGGTTTTGTTTATTTAGATAATAAGGTCCAAAGTCAAATGATATATTTTGACTTTTTACGCTGAGTTCGTCTTGTACAAATTTATCCCAAGTCTGGAAATTTGAACTTTGCACGTTATGAAACATAAGGCACGATGAGGGTTCGTTTGGATTTAGATTTTTGGTATGATTTTTTGCTACGCCACATAAACTTTCTGCTAAATTTATGGCGTAATGAAATGGGAATTTTTCATTGCAAAATGCGATACCGGCGCAAGCCGTTAAATTGTATTTTGTAAATTTGGTTGTGAGTTCTTCAAATTTAGTTAGATATATTTTTGTAAAATCAAGCGCAAAATCCGCATCACAAATGATAGTCATATCATCTCCGCCAAGGATTATCTCTCTAAATTTATCTTTTTTGATAGTCTTTGTTGCCATATCAAAAGCTTCTTTTGTGGCTTTATTTAAATTTTTAGAAAAATCGGAGATATTTTTAATATTAGGAATGAGATCTCCAAGATTGTTTCCGTCGGCATGTATAACTGCGATTTTATTTTTTTTATTTTTTATGGCTGAAATTTCATTTTTATCGCTTTTTTTATATTTTTGAAGAGAGCCTTTGTCTATCTTTTCCGTGTTGCTAATCTTTTTTTCATTTGGCACGGAGGGTCTAGCGGTATTTCTCACAAAGTCCATTATACTAAATCTTATATCTAGCGGTATAGCGGCTTTGTTCCTGCCGGCTTTTAGCTTGTCGTCTAAGAGTTTTAACTCATTTGTTGTCGGATTATTGTTATTTATTTCTACGACTGCTTGAGAAATGCTTATACCGTACGCTTTTTGCATAACTTTTTTTGGAAATTCTTTTACGATTTTTTCTAGTGCGTTTTTATCGCTTAAGATAATTTTGATATTTCCTGCTGCATTCAGATAAATTTCGTGATTATTTACTCTATAGCTTTGTTCAAAATCATCGTGAATACTCTTTAGTATTTCACTTGCTCCTACTATCTGAGCTAGTTTATTTGTCTTGAAGATAAACTCTTGAATACCTTGTATACTAGCACCATATAGATATTTTGACATTTATATCCTTTATTTGTTTATGTGTATAGTTTTGATTGTTTTGATAAATAATATAAGATTTTAAAATTATCGCTACAAAAGTTCTGTCATACTACTGTCATTTGGTTCCCAGTCGAATTTATCATTACCTTCTTTATTTGTTATAGGTTCGTCATCGCTTTTATCAATCGTAGGTTTGCTACTATCTACAAAAATTGTTATTTTATTTTCTTTTACGTCTTGTACGTTTTTTATATTTTCAAAAAATTCTTTTTTTGTTGTATATCGTATAGAATAATGTGGTTTGGAGTGAAATCCACCTAGAATTCCAAGTAGTTCAGCTCTAGTAAAATATTTTCGCTTAATCGTTATAGGTAGTTTAAATTTCTTTTTGATTCCGTTTTTATCTATTTTTTCAATAAAAATATCTATCTCTTGATTGCTTTCTTTTAGTTCCTTGCTTATTTCAATATAAGCAATAAAAGCTATCACAGCAAGTGCAACTCCGCAAACCGTATTAAGATCTCTATACAATTCTGTTAATACGGATTCTTTATATAATGTTATAGAAATCAAACCTATAATGATTACAACTAAAAAAATAGCTATATTTCTTAGACGTTTGAACTTATCTATAATATTTTTTAAGCATTTGCAAGAACTATTTTTATCCATTCAACCCTCCTTTTTTATAAAAAACCATGACATTTTGTTTTTTATAAATTTATGTTTAAATTTAACTATTTTACTTAATAAAATATTAATATAAAATTAAAATATTAAATAAATATATTTTTAAATCTATGTTTAAATATGGTAATTATTTTTTGGAATTTGCCGGTATTAAAACTATACTTTTTATTTATCGGATTTAGTTAATCTACGCGATTTTATTTAAATTTAAAAATGTATATGATAAGATAAAAATATAATTTTTGATTAATAGAATTTGGTGACCCCTACGAGACTCGAACTCGTGTTACCGCCGTGAAAGGGCGATGTCCTAACCGCTAGACGAAGGGGCCACTTTCGCGGTTTTGTTTTGGAAGTGAGATTATACTCTGTTATTACTTAAATACCACTTAAAAGTATAACAAATTTAATAATTTATTATATAATAGTGTTTCGATTTTTAATCTAATTTTAAAAGGAAAAGTTTTGTTTAGAACTTATGGGTTGCTTTTGCTCGTTTTTTATATCTCTGTTTTGAGCGGATGTGCGACTCTTAGTAGTGAACGCTCAAAAAGCATAACTCTGCTTATAAAGTCGAAAAATCTCAAAATAAACGACGCTGGATTTATACATTTTTATAAAAATTATACGAATTTACAAATATACGCAAGCGGAAAAAGTATATTGGATCTTCGCATAAAAGATCAAATTTGCGTAAACGGTGCTTGCGACGATAAACTGGTTTTTAATCAGAAATTCTTTTTAAGCTCTCATTACGCCGGACTTTTAGAAGATATTTTAAATCAAAATCCGATCTATTTCGGAGCTGATTTAGTAACTACTATCTGTGGATTTGAGCAAATAATAAGTAAAATTTCAGTAGAATACAAAGTTTGTGACGGCAAAATGAGTTTTGTCGATCAAAAAAACGACATAAAAATTATCATGAAAGAGATTGATTGAAATACATAGGAGCGCACGTAAGTGCTAGTGGCGGAGTAAGCAATGCTCCATTAAATGCTAAAAGTATCGGAGCGGACGCATTTGCTTTATTTGTCAAAAATCAAAGACAATGGAGCGCAAAACCACTTACTAAATCAGAAATATCCTCTTTTAAAACGAATTTAAAAAATGCAAATATATCTTTAGAGCATATACTACCTCACAATAGCTATCTTATAAATTTAGGTCATCCAGATCCGCAGCAAAGGAAAAAAAGCATAGATGCGTTTTTAGATGAAATTTATAGATGCGATTTGCTTGATTTAAAGATGATAAATTTTCATCCAGGATCACATCTAAAAGAGATTGATGAAAACATCTGCCTTTCAAATATATCTAATTCGATAAATTATATACTAGAAAACTCAAGCGGCATTAAATTAGTTATAGAAAATACGGCCGGTCAAGGCAGCAATATGGGTTTTAAATTTGAGCATCTAGGCTACTTGGTAAAAAACAGTTGCGATAAAAATCGCATCGGAGTTTGTATTGATACTTGCCATTTATTTTGTAGCGGATATGATATCAGAAGCAAGAGCGCTTATGAAAAAACCATGGACGATTTTGGTAAAATAGTTGGATTTGAGTTTCTTAGCGGTATGCATTTAAATGATAGCAAATGCGATTTAGCAAGCCGCAAAGATCGTCATGAAAGCCTTGGAAAAGGCTGTATAGGCTGGAGTGGATTTGAAAATATTATGAATGACAAAAGGATAGATGAGATACCTCTTATTTTAGAAACGATAGATAATAGTATATGGGCTGACGAGATCATAGCTCTTAGAAATTTAATAAAAGGAAATTGATGATAAATTTAAAAAGAGCTTTGTTGCTTGCAAGCTGTGCAAGTTTAGCAAATGCTGCTGGCTATAAAATACCAGAACAAAGTAGCGACGCCGTAGCTTTAAGTGCGTCAAACATAGCTTATAGTTTTGGCCCTGACGCAGCTTATTACAATCCTGCAAATATGATGTATTTTGAAGATAGTAGACACTATTTTGAAAATTCATTTTCATATATACATCTTGGCTCAAGCACGTTTAATCCACAATTTCCAAATGCACACAATTACGCCGTCTCATCTAAAAATGCAGATTTTTTAATACCTACTTTTAACTTTATATCTCCAGAATACATACCAAATTGGCGTTTTGGATTAAGCTTTGCCGTTCCATCGGGACTTGATATGAGATGGGTGGATAAATATCCGGCTTCTACGGCTAGATTATTTTCTCTTAGAGTATTTGAGATAAATCCTAGCGTAGCTTATAGAGTGAATGACAAGATTAGTATAGGAGCCGGAGCAAGGGCTATTTACTCTTATGGCAAGGTAGATACAAATCCTTATGGAATGGTATCTAATTCGTTTTTGCTAGAAGCAAATAGACATATAGACGGCAATGATTTAAGCTTTGGATGGAACGTTGCTGCTACTTATAGACCATTTTCAAATTTAAGTTTTGCTGCTACTTATAGATCGAAAGTCAATCTGGATTTAAAAGGCGATGCGAATATAGTTTCGAAAACTACTCCTAATTTATCCGCTTTAGCCGGATTTAACGGATTTTATAACGGCTCTGTCGATGTGAAAATTCCTCTGCCTGCTGCCCTAAATTTGGCTATGGCTTACAAAGTCAAAGATGTAACTTTTCTGGCCGCCTTGGAGAGAAGTTTTTGGTCGGAGTTGGTAAGTTTTAATTTTAATTATGCAACTAGAGTTCCTTCTGAGGAAGTTTTTGATCATCCAGTAGAGAAAAAATGGAAAGATTCAAACACATATAGATTTGGTATAGTGTGGGATGTAAATGATAAATTAAGACTTATGAGCGGTTTTGCATATGATGAGAGTCCTAGCAATGTAAATTATATAGGTTTTGAATTACCTGATACTAGAGCATATATATATTCACTTGGTATTAATTATAAATTTAGAGACGATCTTGAGTTTGCAATCGGCTACTTGTATCAGCAAAGAAAAGATAGACATATAAATAAAGAAGATAACGTCGCTTCTTTTAATAATATAGTGGGAGAGATGGCAAACGGAGATGCGCAGATTCTAAATTTCGGTATAAAATATAGGTTTTAATCATGGAATACAAATTTAATAATTATTATGAGATGCTTATAAGCTCAGCGAACGAGCATCCAAAAAGTATAGCTATATTTGACGATAAAAAGAAGATTAGTTATGAAGAGTTGAGAAACAAAGTCGATATGTGTGCGGCTTTTTTGCAAAGTAACTCGATATCTTACTCAGATAAAGTCGCCATGATAGTTACAAATTCACCCGAATTTATAGTAGCATTTTTAGCAATAACATCTATAGGCGCAGTGGCTGTACCGATAAATACATTTTTAAAGAAAAATGAGTTTGAGTATATTTTAAATGATTGTGACGCAAAAATGCTTATCGTATCAAATTCGCATTTAGAAGAAATTTTAGGTTTAGAACGTAAAACAAATTTACGTAAGATAGCAGTTATCGGCGAATATGAAAAACCTAATGACAAATACACTTCATTTTATTTATATGAAGAGTTTTCGCCATGCAAAATTAATCAAAACGTGAGTATAGACGATATATCTAGTATTATATATACTTCAGGAACAACAGGTCATCCAAAAGGTGCGGTTATAAGCTACAAAAATGTTTTTTCAAATTTAGTTGGTATAAATAGAATTTTTACGATCACCAACAAAGATAGATTTATCGTGTATTTGCCGATGTTTCATAGTTTTACTCTTACTGTGATGGTACTTTTGCCACTATTTAGCGCAAGCGCTGCTGTGATAGTAAAGTCGGTATTTCCGTTTTCAAATGTACTAAAACAGACGCTGTTAAAACGTGTAAGCGTATTTTTAGGAGTGCCTGCTATATACGCGGCTATGGCAAAAGCTAAAATTCCTTGGTATTTTAAGTGGTTTAACTCTATTAGATATTTTGTGTGCGGCTCAGCACCTCTTGCAAAACAGACTATTGATGATTTTGCAAAAATTTTTCCGCGCGCTCAGCTTTTAGAAGGTTATGGGCTTAGCGAGTGCAGTCCTTTAGTGAGCGTAAATCGTCCTGAACATAAAAAAATTTCAAGCGTCGGACTTCCTCTTGCGGAGTACAACGTAAAAATCGTAGATGATGAAATGATGGAAAAAAATATCGGCGAAGTTGGCGAGATAATCGTAAAAGGTGATAACGTTATGCAAGGATATCTAAATAATCCAGGCGCTACAGATGATACCATAATAAACGGCTGGTTAAGAACCGGAGATCTTGGAAAAATCGATGAAGATGGATTTTTATATATAGTCGATAGGTTAAAAGATCTTATCATATCAAAAGGACAAAATATCTATCCAAGAGAGATAGAAGAGATAATTTATAGATTAGAAGAGATAGAAGCTTGCGCCGTTATAGGTATAAAAGATGAGAGCGAAGATGAAGATGTAGTAGCTTTTGTGCAGTTAAAAGATGGTATAAATATAGAAGCCATAAAGATAAAAGAGTTTTTAAAGAAACATTTAGCAAATTTTAAAATACCAAAACATATATATTTTGCAGATGAACTTCCAAAGAACGCTGCCGGAAAAGTACTTAAGCGCGTCTTAAAAGATAAAGTAAAGGATAAATTAGGTTGAAGTATTTAAAAGATTTTTTAAACGATAATCGAAGCTCAGAGATATTTCAAATTCTAGAATGCGATAAGGACGAGCTAGAAATTTTGAAATACATGACGAGAAGTTTTATACAAGGCGTTAGCCAGATGAGTGTTTTTGATCTGTTAAATACGGTTTTTACAGATAAGGATTTTGGATATTTGGATTATATTTCAAATTTAAAAAATCTAATTGATTTGGGATATATCTCACAAAACTTTTCATTTTTTAAAGAAAATGCAAAACAAAAATCAAGCAGACTTAGTATGTTATACACCGAAGTTGAGTTAAGCGAGCTATTTTTAGTATTGCTTGAAGATGGTAAAGCTACTAGTCAAGTGCCGCCAAATGAGCCTTATAACGATCATTTGGAATATTTGAAGGATCAGTTTTTAAGAATTGAACTATACCAAAAAAAGGTTAGCAATCATAGTCAAAACTCAAAAGCAAAGCTTGATAAAAAGATAGCCATCACCGAAAATCTCATAGAGCATCGCCTTAAAATAAGCAAAATTCCATTAGCCTGTGAGCAAATATTTAAAGAAAACAGCTTAAATTCAAAAGAGCAGGTCATCTTTCTAGCGCTTTTAAAAGAGGAATATAGCGGAGAATTTGAGGCTTTGCGCGATTTAAATACTCTTATAAGTTTAGTTAGCAAAGACGATATGGAGCGAATGAAAAGCAGAAGCTTGCTTGAAGATGGATCAAATTTGCTTGAAAGTGGACTTATAGATTATGATGAGGTATTAAATGCGTTTGGCAGCGTAAGCAGGAGTTTTTTTATTACTGAAGAGATTTTGCAGCTTATAATGCACCCTCAAAATTCCAAAAAAACAAAAAAATTAAAACTAGAGACTCTGGTTAAAGAGAGTGACATATTTGAACTTATAGAGCCAAATAGCGACTTGAACGACGTTGTTTTAAATGAGCAAACTAAAGAGCTTTTGGATGATATATTAAAACAAGTAGATAAAAAAGTACTAACTAGACTAAATACCTGGGGCATCAAATCAAGAAAAAGCGCTCAAGTGAAAGTGATTTTTTACGGAAGTCCGGGCACCGGAAAGACGATGAGTGCGTTAAGTCTTGCTAAAAGCCTTAAAAAACAAATTCTAAGCTTTGATTGTTCTAAGATTTTGAGTAAATACGTCGGCGAGAGTGAGCAAAACGTACGAAAGATATTTGATACGTATAAGGAAATTTGCTCAAAGACTAAAACAGAACCTGTTTTGTTGCTAAATGAAGCCGATCAGTTTCTTTCTACTCGTATAGAAACTAGCTCTGGAAGCGATAAGATGCACAATCAAATGCAAAATATATTTCTAGAGCAGATTGAAAAATTTGAAGGCGTTCTTATAGCTACTACAAATTTTATGCAGAGTCTGGATCACGCTTTTTCAAGGAGATTTGATTATAAAATTGAGTTTAAAAAGCCTGATTTTAAAGCTAGACTCGAAATTTGGAAAAGAGTGCTTCCGCAAAATGGTAGTTTTGAAAGCGGATTTAGCATAGAAAAGCTTGCTAAACATGCACTTAGCGGCGCCCAGATAATGCTTGTGCTTAAAAACGCCGCACTTAAAACAGCTATCAGCGAAGATGGAATTTTTACTATGAAGATATTTGAAAATGAGATAAAACGAGAGATTAGTTCCGCGTTTGATGAGGATAAAAGAGTAGGGCTTTTATAAATTTATTATATTGTATTGCGGACAAAATAAGTAATATAAATTTAATTAATACTATATTTTGTCCATCTGAATTTAACTACTTTTGCGTATGTGTTTAAATTTGGAAAAAATAGCTTTTAAAAGATTTTTCAAATTTTAATTGCTCTACTTTAAATTTATAATTTATCCATAATTCTTAAACGTTTTTTATATTTTATCTTAGCATCGTCTCTAAAAGTAGCTCTTACTTTGTCCATACCGATGTAAAACTCTTTCATCAGCACTACGCATAAATATCTTCCGAAATCAGTTAAAATTATCTCTTTGTCTATTATTTTGATGGCATTTGTAGTTTTTAAAAGTGTTATTTCTAAGTATAAATCAAGTTTTAAATTTACTTCGTTTTCGCGGTTAAATTTATCAATATTTATCTTTCCATCAAATAACTGCGTTAAAAAGAGATATCTTATTTTATCTCTTTTTTTAAATTTACATTTTGCTATAATAGCACTTCTGTAGGCATTTACGCGTTCGCTATACTCATCAAGATTAAAAGCATTTATAAGAAGTTCGCCGTTTAAAAAACTAAAAGCACCGCTTCCTACTCCTACGTACTGGTTGCCCGTACCGACATATTCATCTTTTAAATTCGAGCTTTGTTTAGAAAACGACCAAGCATTATTTTGATAGTAATTTTTAAATTTAGAACATATTATCTCGTAAAATTCACGTTCATTATCTTTGCTGCTGTGACCTAAACTAGCTGCGATCTTATCTTTTGTTATATTTGATTTCATAAGCGGATAAAATGTAACTTGCTCGCTATCTATGGCGGTTGCTGTTTGTATATCATAAAGTAGTTCGTCTTTAGTTTGAAACGGAAAGTTAAATATCAGATCTATGCTTGTAATAGGAAGTATGCCGACTGCTTTTGATAATTTTTCTATAAGTAAATCTTTTGAGCCGAATTTAGAATATCTGGCTACTTTTTTTAGTATTTCATCGTTAAAACTTTGTACTCCTATACTAAGCCTATCAATAAGTCCCGAAAAGCATTTTAGATTGTTAGGTTCTATATGGTTTGGATCTGTTTCGCAAGAAATTTCGTTTATATTAAATAGTTTTTTTGCGTGTTCAAGCGTTTTTAAGAGCTCATTTTCATTTATAAGAGTCGTTCCGCCACCAACATACATAGAATGAAAGTCAAATCCTGCTTCTTTGATCTGTTCCATTTCAAGTCTCAAGCTGTAAAAATATTTTTTAGCCGCACTCTCATCATAATCATATTTATGAAACGAGCAAAACGGACAAAATGTATGGCAAAAAGGCACATGTGCGTAGAGCATATATGTTTTGTTTGTGTCTGCTATTTTTGGCAGATTATTTTGTAATATATCAATATTTAGCCCATTATACAGCGATCTTTGCATTTTAAAATCCGCGTACTTTATAGCAAGATTCTGGGCTATGTTTGAAAAAGTCATAATATTATAATCCTTGCTAATAAAAATTAGCGTAGATTATAACATAATAAATATAAAATTAATATTTAAATTTAAGTAAAATTCCAGTTAATCCAGTTTAACTATCTCGCTAATCACTTCTACTAGCTCTTCTGCGCTGCCTATCTTTTCTAAATTTATCAGATATTTTCCTTTGATGATAAAAGCTGGAGTTCCATTTAATTTTGCTACTTCAAATCCATCGTCAAATCTTTGTATCTGTTTTTTGCCGGCGTCGCTTTTGGCATAATCTATGATATCTTGCACGCTTACATCTTTATTTAGTTGATTTTTTAATACGTCTATGGCAACTTGATAAAATGCATTTGCATCGTTATATCTTTTTCTTTGTTTGAAATTTGCTTCAAAATACGCTTTTAAAATTTGATGGAACGATGATTTAACGCTTAAAGAGTTTATACCGCTTTTTCCGTCTAGCATTTTTGCATATGCTAATACTTCAGCCATTTGGTAACCGTACTCGCCCATCTGTTTTACTTGCCACTCTTCGTATTTAAACTCCGGAAAAAACTCGGAAACAAATTTTAAAGTTCCATTTTTAAAGTGGTTATAGCAGTGGATACAGCCGTAACTTAATAATTCTATTATTTTATCGTCTGCGTTTGGAATTTGTTGAGCTTTGGTTAGTTTTATATATTCGGTTCCTTCTGTAGCCGCACTTAAAAAAGTAGATATCGCCAATGCTCCAATTAGTACTGTTTTTTTAAATTCGAAACCCATTTTTATCCTTTATTTTAAATTTTTAAAACTTAGCGGAAGCTCTAAATTTAAATCTTTTACAAGCTTTATAACATTTTGAAGCTCATCGATAGATTTGCTAGTAACTCTTACTTCTTCACCTCTTATACTTGCATTTACCTTGAGTTTTTCATCTTTTATAGCTTTTGTGATTTTTTTTGCATTTAAGCTATCTAAAGTATCGTTTAGTTTTAAACTGCATTTGGTATTTGCACCGCCTGCGCTCTCTCTTTTTAACTCGGTTATAGCAACAGGAGGAATCTCTCTTTTTATTAGTTTGCTCAAAACTATATCTTTTAAAGCATCTATTTTGCTATCGCTTGAGCTAATAAGAGTTATAGTTTTTTCTTTTTCGTTTAGCTCTATTTGGGCTTTTAAGCCTTTAAAGTCAAAACGGCTTGAAACTTCTTTTTTCGCTGTTTCAAGAGCATTTTTGACCTCCATAATATCTACGCTTGCGCTTATATCAAAGCTATGTTCATCAGCCATTTTTATCCTTTTATAAAATCTCTAATATTTTTTGCTACTAGCTCCACAAGGCATTTTCTAGCTTCTACGCTTGCCCATGCAATGTGCGGAGTGATGAGGAGTCTATTTTTGTTTTTTACGTTTAAAAACGGATGATCTTCTCTCATAGGCTCAGTTTCTAAAACATCGGTTGCAAAGTAGATATTTTTTTCATCAACTAATTTTGCAACGGCGTTTTCATCGACTATTCCGCCTCTACCCGAATTTACGATTATAGCACCGTCTTTTAAATTTGAAAGCACTTTTTCATCAAATAGGTTTTTTGTATTTGCATTTAGAGGTGCGTGTATGCTGATGATATCTGATTTTAGTAACTCATCAAAACTAACTTTTTGAAACTCATTACTACTGTTTTTACCGCTTGTTGAGTAGTAAGAAACTATGCAGCCAAAAGACTTTGCTACTCTTGCTACTTTAGTTCCGATGGTTCCTAATCCAACAACTGTGAATTTTTTTCCGCTTAACTCATAAATAGGATCATTTAAATGCACGAAAATAGGGCTTTTAGCCCAGCCGACTCTATCTTTGCAGTAGCTGTCGTAATACTTTGTTTGATTAGTTATTGATAAAAGATTTGCAAAAGTCTGCTGTACAACGCTATTTGTAGAGTAGCCAGCAACATTTTTAACGGCTATTCCTGCTTTAGCCGCAGCGTCAAGATCTACATTATTTACTCCGGTTGCAGTTACGCAGATGAGTTTTAAATTTAAAGAATTTATAACTTCTTGCGTGATTAAAACTTTATTTGTAAGTACTATATCGGCATCTTTTAATCTGTTTATGGTCTCATTTGGTGCAGTTTTAGGATAGCTGATAAACTCCCCAAACTCACTAAATACGGATTTTAAATCAATATCGTTTCCAAGCGTGTCGGCATCTAAGCATACTATTTTCATATTTTATCCTTTTTTTGTTTCTATCACAATTATATCAAAAAACTCTTATAACTATAATTGTTTATAAAAATTTTATCCATAATATGAAATTATAGTAACATTTTGATACGGATCACTTCCAGCGACTGAAAATATCGTGTTTTATTTCAAGAGTATCTAGCCACTTTCCTATCACGAAGTTTTCCATATCTTTAAGACTTTTTATCTCGGAATAATACCCTATAATAGGCGGCGCTATGATAACTCCAAGTGTTGCTAAATCCGCCATTTGTCTAAGACTGATAGCAGATAAAGGCATTTCTCTTACGCCTAAAATAAGTTTTTTATGCTCTTTTATCATAACTGCAGCCGCTCTTAAAATCAGATTATCACTGATGCTAGAAGCTATTTTGGCTAAAGAGTTTATGGAGCAAGGTGCGATTATCATATTTTCAAATTTAGACGAACCACTAGCCGGAGCAGCCCAAATTTCATTATTTGAATAAATTCGTATATTTTTATCGACTTTTTCGTTAAATCCCTCTTTTTGCATAGAGATCAACGCATTTTCGCTGATAATCATATGCGTATCATTTTCCAAACTAGCAATAGCATTTGCTAGTTTGATTCCTAGATGAGCACCGCTAGCACCGCTTATAGCTACTAAAGTTTTCACTATTTTATCACGTGTCCTACAAATTTAGAGTAGTTATCAAGCACTAATCCGCCTTTTCTAAATCCAAGTGCCGAACCTTCAAATGCAAAAAATAGTCCGGCTTGATAGCTATTTTCTTTACTATCTTTATTAAAATCTGCAAATTCTTGATATAAAAACTTTCCGTTTGCATATTCTCCGTCTGTTTCAAGCTCAGTTTCGCCGTTTTCATTTATAATGCTTATATTTGCTCCTTCTCTGGCTAAAAACGGTTTTTTGACCTGTTTTTTGCCTTTTAACGGTTCAAAACTACTTTCTAATAAAAGCGGGTGATTTGGGTATAGATCCCAAAGTATTTTCATGATGCCTTTGCTTTGAAATAAAAGCGTATAGGCTGGATTTAGGATAATTGCTTTTTGATTTTCGATAATATTTTTTAAGATAAGTGCTAACTCACCTTCTTCTACCGCGATATTTTCCCATGGGATTAGTTTGAACCAATATTCGTAATTTTCCCCATTGTAAGAAATTCCGTTTTCATCACTGAAATCTACTTGATTAGCAAAGGCAAATTCGGTTTTAAATCCTGCGTCTATAGCCGCGCTTTGTAAAAGTCTTGTTGTATTTTCATCTTCTATGTTGTTTGCTATTGAACTAAATAATATCCCCCATCCTTCATAATACTCGTCAAATTTACTAGTATCTTCTTCAAGAGTTATTAGCCTGCGAAAATTCTCTACTAAGCTATCGTATAGATCATTAAACTGCGCCTCTTCATCCATACCGTTAAACTTAAGCATAGCCCACTGGACTATAGCTGTTTCAAACAGGCTAGTTGGCGTATCTGCGTTAAACTCAATGAGTTTTATCTGTTTGCCGTCAAGTCCTCCGGCAAGATCAAATCTTCCATAAAGATGCCAATGCACATCATTTTCCCAACTATGTTTTATCGTATCGATAAGATTAAAAGGAATTCCTAGCTCGTGAAAAAGATTGTTATCGATAACATATTGAGCTGCTGTTACATACATATCATATAACTCATTTGCAGCTTTATAGTATGCTTCGCACTCATCTTGACTCACGACTACCAACTCATCTGCTACGTATGGAGTGTTGTCTGGATCTGTATGCCAGCTAAAGCCGATACTTTCTAAATACTCATTATCTAATGCTTTTATACTTTTTAAATTCATAATATCCCTTAATTATTTTATAAACTATTACTGATTTTTGCAGCTTTGCTAAGGAGTTTATCGCGCTCTTTCTCGTCAACATTTCCATACATAAGTTGAGTCATAATCTGCATAAAATCAAAAACCTTAAACATCTCTTCATCGTTTTTTGCTATACTTTTTAGCTCATTCATCTTGTTTTCAAGTTCATCAAGTTTCGCAGAACTTTCATCTAAGAGTTTAGAAAAGCTATTATCTTTGTTAAATTTATTAGTTATGTTTATATAGCTATTAAAAATAGATTTCAACTCATTTACGGCTTGCATATTTTCTCCTTTAAATTTTGAGAATATCAAGCAAATTCTAAGCCAAATTTAAATCACAAATATCAGCCGCCGCTCGTTGTAGAAGTTGAACTGCTAGTTGCTGCTTTATTTCCTCCGAAAAATCCACTTTTACCGGCGTTTGCTTTGGAGCTAGCTGCTGCAGTGCCGGCTTTATTGAAGCTGTTTACGCTTCTGTTATAAGCTGATGGATTTTTATACGCGCCTTGACGCTGATTTTGATAGCCAGGTGAGTTAAATAGCTTACTTCCTATCCAGCTTCCTATGATTGCGCCAGCCGCACTAGCTAAAATAGTTTCTCCAAGGCTCATACCGCCTCCGCTTACACTAGCGTTTTGATTTGTTAGTCCGCTAGTTCCGGCATCTATTTTGGCATTTTCTTCTTGCATAAGCTTATCGAGTTCGTTTTGGCTTAAAAGTCTTTCGCTTATAGCTCCGTCGGCACCCGGCTCTCTTAAAAATACTCTTGTTTCATTGCTTGGGAATTCGTCTGCTATTTTATAGCTTCCATCGCTATTTTTTTCGATAAATACTGTTGCGCCTTGTTTTTGGCTAGCTTCTTGCACTGCCGAACCTCCACTGTTTTGTTCGGTATTTCCGCATGCCGCTAAACCAAATATAAGTATAGCTCCAACGCCGCTGATTTTGCTTATCTCTTTTAATGTTTTTATATGTTTCACATTTTCTCCTTTACTTTTTCATAACTAAGTCCGGCTTTTATATATATAACTCCATTTTCTAGCTTTGAAAGTTTGCCTTTTTTCACACATTTTAGCAGATAATTTTGAAGTTTTTTTAACTTTTTAGGTTTTATTTTTAAATTTAATAAAAAATCACTCAAAGTTATCCAATTTTTATCTTTTATCTCTTCGTATTCTACATCTATTGCTAATGGTTTTTGCGTTTGCGAAGGTAAATTTAATGAGTTTTCTAACATTTGCAAAAATCTTTTTAGTCTTTCGTCGCTGTTTTTATAGATCTCTTTTATCTCTTCATTTTTGGCTAGTAAAAGCTGCTCTTTTTCTTTAAAAATTCTATCTTTATCCGCAGATAACCGCTTATTTATCTCTTTGAGGTTTTCGATTTGAGAGAGTAAAAAATTTGTGAATTCATCTTGATTTTTCGTTTTTATAGTTTTGTTAGAAGGTTTCTTTACTGTTTTATCATCTAAAATAACATATTTAACTCCGTTAATCTCTTCGCTTTTTAAAGAGTTTCTACGAATTCTATTATAAACGGCCTCTTTTGTGATACCCAAAATTTCAGCTGCTTCTTTAATAGAAACCTTCATTTTTCGCCTTCGGAGTTATTTTAGTTAAATATTATAATTAAATTTATCTAAAATCTTAGTTAAACTTAGTCTTGGCTATTTTTTGCTAGCATAGCTATTTTAAAATTTTTAAAGGCAGATAAATGCTTATAGCCGCTTTTATATTTTTAATCACTATGGTTTTAGTTATATGGCAGCCAAAAGGTTTTGGAATCGGCACTTCAGCCGTTTTAGGAGCTGCTATGGCTTATATGTTTAATGTGGTTAGTGTTGATGATATTTTAGAAGTCGTAAGTATAGTTTGGGACGCGACTTTAACGTTTATCGGAATAATTTTATTTTCAATGGTTCTTGATAAGATAGGTTTTTTTGAGTGGAGTGCTCTTTTTGTTGCAAAACTTGCTAAAAATAGTGCGAAAAAGATGTTTATTTACTTGATTTTGCTCGGAGCTTTTGTTTCGGCTCTATTTGCAAATGACGCTGCTGCGCTTATTTTAACACCTATAATACTTGCCAAAATGAAAATTTTAAAACTAAATTTAAAAACCATAACCGCGTTTTTGTTATCAGGTGGATTTATCAGCGACGCAGCTTCTCTTCCTTTTGTCTTTTCAAATTTAACAAATATAATTACGGCAAACTACTATAAAATCAGCTTTTCAACATATATGTATGATATGAGTTTTGCATTTGTTGCTAGTGTTATAACTTCTACTTTGTTTTTATGGCTGATTTTTAGGCGAGATATACCGAAAAGCGTAAACGCAAGCCTATTAAAAGAACCAAAAACAGCTATAAAAAGCGTTAAACTTTTTAAGTTTAGCTGGATATTTTTAATTATGCTTTTATGTGGTTATTTTTTAGGAGATTTTTTAGGACTTCCGGTGAGTTTGTTTGCTCTTGGAGGAGCTATTATATTTTTATGCGTAGCGGCAAAATCAAAAGTGGTAAGTGCAAAAGATCTACTAAAAACTGCTCCTTGGCAGATAGTGTGGTTTAGTATAGGTTTGTATGTTGTTGTTTTTGGACTTAAAAATGCAGGATTGTTGGAATTTGTTAGGGATATTTTAGTTTATTTTAGCTCATTTGGGGAATTTTCTTTTGTGATGGCTAGTGGATTTCTTTCGGCTATTTTAAGCGCTGTTATGAATAATTTACCGGCTATCATGATAATGGATATTTCTCTTGATGGCATATCGAGTAAGGCTGCGATTTATGCAAATATAATAGGCTCGAATGTAGGAGTAAAACTAACTCCGTTTGGCTCTTTGGCTACATTGCTTTGGCTTTTTATACTGCAAAAAAACGGTATTCGTATAAGTATAAAAAGCTTTTTTAAATTTAGTTTTATGATAACTCCTCCAGTGCTTTTTGTTGTTTTAATTAGCATATATATCTGGGTTAGCTAGTTTTATCGAAAATCAATCTGCCGCACTCAAGCATAAGTATTCTATCAAAATACTCTTTTGCTATAAATTTATCATGCGTTATAAATATCATTGCGGTTTTATGAAGAGTTTTATAGTGCATAAGAGTATGCATTATCTCGCTTTTTAGTCTCTTATCGAGCGCGCTTGTGACTTCATCTAAGATCAGAATTTTTGGTTTTATCAGCATAGCTCTAGCGATACCAAGCCTTTGTCTCTCACCTCCGCTAAGCTCTTTTGGAAATCTATCTAAAATAGAATAAGGCAGCTTTGCGTCACTTAAAATATGCTCAAATTCATCTTTTTTATCTATCTTAAAACGTTTTAAAACGCTTATTAATAGATCTTTTACGCGCTTTGATGGATTTAGTGCGGTTAGCTGATCTTGAAATACGTATTGAATATTTTGTCTGAACTCTGCATTTTTTAAATTTAATATATCCTTTCTGTTATAAATTATGCTTCCTCTGTTGATACTCTCTAGCCTAGCTATGCATTTTGCAAGTGTACTTTTTCCGCTTCCGCTAGCCCCCATAAGAGCTACGCTTTCTCCGCTTTTTAGATAAAAGCTGATATCTTTTAAAACTTCAGTTTTACCATATGATTTTTTTAAATTTATAATTTCTAAGCTCATGAAAAATATCCTATTTTATCTCCGAAATACGTCATACGTCCGTCTTCTAAAACCAGTACTTCATCGCATAGTGTAAATGCTAAATTTTCATCGTGAGTTATGACTACTTTTTGTATATTTAGTCTTAAAAGTATTTCTATAACTCTGTTTGTATTTGTTTCATCAAGCGAGCTGGTAACTTCATCAAGTAGAAGTATTTTGGCATCTAATGCTAAATTTAGAGCGATTTGAACTCTACTAGCGATCCCTCGGCTAAGTTCGTACGGATACATTTCCCACGCTTGTTTTGGTATGTGTAATTCATCAAAAATTTGATTAGCCGAGCTTGCATTATTTTTTAAAACCGTTTTAAACGTATCTTTTATCTTGAGATATGGATAAAAGCAGCTTATACAGTCTTGAAATATATAAGCAGGTTTTTCATCTGTTTGCAGTTTAGCATAATCGGCTTTTACGTTATTTGGCAAAATAGAGCAGATGGCTTTACAAAGCGTACTTTTTCCGCTTCCGCTGCTACCTAAGATTGCTAAATTTGAGTTTGAGATAAAACTGATATTGTGTAAAATTTGAGTATTCTTAGCTTTTATGTTTAAATTTAAAACCTCAATCATATTTTTGCACTCTTTCTCCAACTAGCATCAGCGATAAAATAGTAACGAAAATAGCCAATCCTGGTGTCAAAACAAGCCACCAAGCACCTGTAAATATCGCTTTTGCGGCTTCATTTAGCATATTTCCAAG
Source organism: Campylobacter fetus subsp. fetus (assembly GCF_900475935.1). NCBI lineage: Bacteria > Pseudomonadati > Campylobacterota > Epsilonproteobacteria > Campylobacterales > Campylobacteraceae > Campylobacter > Campylobacter fetus. The sequence goes on along the minus strand of NZ_LS483431.1, from coordinate 1,616,708 downwards.
ACTAGCTTCGCCAACCATAAGCCCAAGCCCAAAAAAACTAAGTAGCGCTTCTGTGCTTATGGCATGAGCGCAGATATTTATAAATATCACAAATACGCTATTTTTAGCCACCGGTAAAATTTCATAAAACATAATCTCAAATCGCTCGGCACCAAGAACTTTTGCGTTTAGTATAAACTCGTTTTTGCTTATGCTTAAAAACTCATCATGTATCACTTTTGCACCGCTTCCAAAGGAAAATATCGCCAAAAGTAAACTTATAGTAAAAATATTAAATCCTTTATCGCTAAATGCACTAAATAGCAGTATAAATAGTAAATTAGGCAGAGATAAAAACGCATCTAAAAAACGCATTAAAAAAGTTTTTACGATTTTTGGCGAATTAAGTGCCAAAAAAGCAAAACCAAAAGCAAAAATTATGGCAAAAACTCCGCTTAAAAGTCCTATAAAAATTGAATTTCTAAATGCAAATAAAATCCTAGAAAGCTCATCTCTTCCTAAAAAATCCGTACCTAAAATATTTTTTAAATTTGGAGCTAATTTTATAGCGTTTAAATTTACTTCATTTGGATCAAACGGTGCAAACATCGGTAAAATTATTATCAATCCAAAAAAAATAGTCGTATAAATAGTAATTTTTTTCATTGCTAAAATCTCGGATTTAAGATTTTGGCTGATATTTCGACTATTAAATTTATAAAAACTACAAAGATAGTGCTTAAAAGTATGATGATGAGTGCTAATGGATAATCTTTGTCTAAAAGTGCGTTTATGGTCGTATTCCCAAGTCCTCCGATGGAAAAAACGGTTTCTACGACATAAGTTCCACTTAAAATCACCGCGGAGTTTGCGCCGAAATAACTTATAACAGGCAATAATGAGTATCTTAAAACAAGTTTTAGATAAATATCTTTTTTATCGACTCCCCAAGATCTATAGCTAGTAACAAAAGGTTCTTTCAAGGCTTCTAAAACAGTAGTTCTAACTAGTCTGATATATATGGCAAGATGAGATAAACTAAGAACTAAAATCGGAAGTATCATATGATGTGCTAAATCTATAAAATTCCCCTGGGTTCCTATATCATATGCTCCTGAACTAGGAAAAATTCCTAAAATAACACTAAAAAACATTATAAAAATAAGACTCAGCCAAAAACTAGGAACGCTAAAAAACGATAAAGTTATTATCATAACTATTTTATCAAATAAAGAACCTTGAAAAATAGCGCTAAGACCTCCTAAAATTACGGCTAAAAGAAAGCTAAGAAAAAAACTTATTGTGCCAAGAATGAGAGTATAAGGAAGCCTGTCTTTTATGATATCTATAACTTTTTCTCCGCTTACAAAGCTAAATCCAAAGTCGCCTCTTATAAAATTTAAAAACCATTCAAAATATCGCACCATTAGAGGTCTATCAAGTCCTAAATTAGCTAAGATTCTCTCTTTTAAAGCTGGATTTAAGGCTTGAATGTTGTCTCCATAAAGTCCTGATACGATATTTCCACTAGAAAACTCTATCATTATAAATATAAATAAGCTAAAAATACAAATGAGAAAAATAGTCTGGACTGCTCTTTTAGCAGCAAATATCCACACTAATTTTTACTCCACTCTTCTATATTATGAGTAAATCTGGCTCCATGATGACCAAGAATAGTAGGCTTAATACCGCTTATTTTGTCGCTGTACGCTAATGGATATTGCAAATAAACTAAAAATGCAAACGGCGGATCTTCATGTAAGGCGTTTATAAATTTAGAATACCATAGTTTTCTCTCTTCTGTCTTATCTGTCGTTCTAGCTTTTAAAAGTGTTTCATCAACCGTTTTATCGCTATAATGATTGTAATTCCAACCGTTTTCATTTTTGGCGGCGTCCATTTTAGAGCTAAATACTCTATAAGTTTGCACATCAGGATCAAGCGGACTTCCCCAGCCGATAATGAAACTATCTACTTTATCTATCTCAAATGCTCCGTGATTTTTAGCTATAGCTCGAGCTTTTATGCCGATTTTAGATAATTCGCTTTGGATGATGTTGGCAAGTGTTACTCTGAACGGATCGCCATTAAATGCATAGATATCAAACTCAAGTCGTTTCCCGTTTTTTTGTAAAACCTTGTTTTTTAGCTCCCAGCCATCATTTGCTAAGATCTCTTTAGCTTTTTCTATGTTGTATTCATATATTTTTGCGTTTTTATCGTTTGCCCAGCTTTTTTGTATAGGATTATTAGCGCTAAATCCATATCCATGAAGTATTTTCGTAGCGATCAATTCCCTGTCTATAGCATAATTGATAGCTTGTCTTACGGCCAAAGATTTTAGTATTTCATTATCAAAATTAAACATCAAAGCCCTATAATCAGCACTATCTAGTTTCATGATTTTGATATTTTTATCATTTTGCAACTCTTTTACTAAATTTGATTCTATAAGAGCCACGTCAAGATCGCCTCTTTTTATCTCATATGTTCTTATATTGTAATCAGGCACGATTTTAAGAATTACTTTATCTGCTTTTGGTTTACCTCGGTAAAAGTCTTTGTTGGCTTCAAAACTTATATAGCTGCCTTTTTGCCATTTTTTAAATTTAAATGGACCGGTGCCGATCGGATTTTGATTAAATTTATCACTATTTATATCTTTGCCATCTAAAATATGTTTTGGTAAAACTCCTATGCTAAGCGCATCAAGAAGTGGTGGAAACGGTGATTTTAACATGATTTTTAACTCATATTTATTTATGACTTCTACACTTTGAACCTCTTCAAAACTCGCTTTAGCAGGAGCATTTAGTTTATCATTTAGTGCTTGTTCTATAGTAAATTTAACATCTTCGGCGCTAAATTTTTCTCCATCGTGCCAAAGTGCATCATCTCTTAAGTAAAACGTCCAGACAAGACCGTCTTCGCTTACTTTCCAGCTTTTTGCCAAGTCTGGTTCGATTTTCATATCCGGAGTAAATTTGGTAAGTCCGCTAAATACAAAATCAAGAGCGGTATCGTGATCTTCATCAAATAGCGGATTTATGCGCGATGTTTCGTTTTCTATACCGATTACTATCGTATCTTTTGGTGTTGCGGCAAAAATATTAATAGCTAATAAACTTGCTAAAATGAGATTTCTAATCATAATGTTTCCTTGTGTTGATTGGTAATATTGATTGTATTTTAATATTATCTTACTTAAATATATATTAGATAATTTTATTTAATATATAAATTTAGAAGAATTTTTAAATTTGATTGTATTTTAAATTTAGTTTATTATTTTAAGCGATAAACTATCGGTACTGATAATCTAGCATCTTCATTTAGCGCGGGGAACTCTTTTGAAGCTATTTTTATAGTTTCCATAGCACTTAAATCTAGTAGCTCATAACCTGAACTTTTGCTTACTTTTAGGTCCTTTAAAATACCTCTTTTTAGCCATAAAAACTCTACCCAAACCTCTCCGCTCATTCTCATTCTTCTTGCTTGTCTCGGGTAAAAACCTGCTTTATCGATAGCAGCTTTAATCTCTTTTAAATGAGGATTATCACTTTTACCGTATGTAAGAGTTTGAATCGTGTTTTTAGGTGCGATATTTGTTTGAGATGGTGAAATACGCGGGATTTGTTCGATGTTTTGTATATCTGCTGTTTTGGCTGTTTCTACTTTGTGCGTAAATTCGGTTTTTATCTGTTTATTGATATGTTTTTGTATCTTTTTAACCGTTTTTTTAATAGGTTTTGGTTTTATAGGCTCTATTTTATCTACCGTAGGTTCTGCTATATGAGGTATATCAGGAGTCGGCATAGGCGAGTTTTGCACAGGTGGAGCTATGAAGTCTTGCATACTTAGTACAAAACTCTCTTCTTTATGGTTTTGAAACTCTAACCTTAAAATCGAAGTAGCTTGGTAAAACAATAAAACAATAGGTAAAAATATAATAGATGATATGAAAAATGCTTGAGTTTTATGGTTAAAATATGTGCGAATAAGCTCTCTCATTGCTCTTTTTCCGTAACTATCTGAAATTTATCGTGTCCTTTTAGCTTCAAGCTGTCCACTATCACAACAAAACTGCTAAATTTAGCGTCTTTATCACTTTTTAGCTCAACTAAAGTGTCTGGATTTAATGTTTGAATTCTATTTTTTAGATCTTCTACACTTGCTTCATTTTCGTCTAAATAAAATTTGTTATCTTTATCTATTATTATAGAAAGTCTATTTTTATCGTCTTCTAAGCTTTGTGCAGATTGGCTTTGCGGAAGATCTACTTTTATCTTTCCTTGAGCTATAAACGTAGATATACTAAGCACTATTGCTAATAAAACTAGGATAATATCAATAAACGGAATGATATTTAAACCCTCATTTTTAGGCAATTTTATCATTAGATTTCCTTGTTTTATACCTGTTGATTACCAAATTTACTTTTCTTAAAAGAGCATTGTAGGCTATCAAACTAGGAATAGCGACAAAAAGTCCAAGAGCTGTAGCTTTAAGAGCCAAAGATAGACCTGAAACTACAGATTTTACGTCGATATTTCCTGCTAAGCTCATATCGTAAAATGTGATCATAATGCCTATAACTGTACCTAAAAGTCCTACATATGGAGCATTAGAATATATGATATAAAGCGTGGTTAAATTTTCACTTATACTATCTTCTAAATCTTCTTGATTGTTATATTCATTTATATCTATTTTATTTAAAAATAATACTCTTTCTATAACACACCAAATAGCTATAAAAGCCATTAATCCAAGTATGATAAAGATGATTAAATCGATATATTGCTTTAGAAATTCCATTTTTTACTTTCTTAAATATTTTTTGTAATTCGAGCATTATAATAAAAACAAACTAAATTTATAATTAATATCATTATATTATATATAGGCATAATTTTGATTTTATTTTTATAGTAAATTAATTTTAATATTTATTATTGTAATTAAGTATAAATTAATAGATATTTTTATAATATTATATTCTTATTTAATTAATTTTATAATAAAGGATATATATGCAAAAAACCATATTGAGTTTTTGTGTTGCTGCTTATCTATGTAATTCTCTAATAGCAGATGATATAAAAGAATTAGAACATTCTATTATTAGTGCTTCTGGATTTTCCCAAGATATCAAAGAAGCGCCGGCTACTATAAACGTTATTGATAAAAAAGCACTACAAAGCAAACCGTATCGTGATATCGCCGAAGTTATATCGGATATTCCGGGAGTTGATCTATATGCTAGTAAAGGTAAAACCGGAGCTTATAATATCACTATGCGCGGGATAACTGGCTATACGTTAGTTCTCATAAACGGCAGACGTCAAAGCGTTGGCGGCGAGATAGGTCCAAATGGTTTTAGTGAAGTTTCAAATGCTCTTTTACCGCCGCTTTCTAGTATAGAAAGAATCGAAGTCATAAAAGGTCCTATGTCTACTTTATATGGATCTGAGGCTCTTGGCGGCGTTGTAAATATAATTACAAAAAAAGTAGGCGATAAGTGGGGAGCATCTTTTAGCCTAGATACTATGATAAATGAAGATAGTAGCTGGGGAAATACTTATGGAACCGGTATTTATGCTAGTGGTCCATTATTAGATAATAAATTAGGATTAGATCTTCGTTTTAGAAACTCATATAGAGAGCAGTCAAAGGTTGAATTTACAAACGGTTCTGGTCAAAGAGTAGCAGGAGATCAAGCTCAAAGTCCTACTAGGGCAAATACATTTAATATAGGAGCTAAATTTAACTATTTAGTGGACGATAGAAATAGTATTATATGGGATATAGACTACTCTAAAAATCACTATAATAATAAAAATAGTGAAATAGGAACTCTCACGAAAAAAAATCCAAACGGAAGCCTTACTGGCGGATATACGCCTACTATGGATATATCAAAGATAGTTACATATCTTGCTCACGAAGGCATATATGATGCATTTACTTTAAATTCGGCTGTGCAGTATAATCGCGTTACAAATGACGGAAGAGAGGTTGTGGGTCAGCCAACTCAAGCGTTTCTCGGTCAAAATAGAGATATAAAAGCCGAAGATTTTATGCTAGATACTAAAGCAGTTGTTCCTATAGGAAATAGAAATATATTAAGTGTCGGCGCCGAGTATCGCCTTGAAAAAATGCATGATAAAATAGCAAATCCAACGAGTTTTGATCAATATATGCTCGCTGTTTATGCAGAAGATGAGATAACAATCTTAGAAAATTTGCTTTTAACTTTAGGCGGTAGATATAACCATCATGAAATATTTGGCAATAACATATCTCCAAGAGCATATCTAGTTTATAACGCTACTGATAATTTAACGTTAAAAGGCGGCGTTTCTACTGGTTTTAAAGCTCCATATGCAAATAGACTAATTGCCGGAGAGTATAACTTTAGCGGTCAAGGAAAATATCCCGTATATGGAAATCCGAATTTAAAAGAGGAAACTTCTGTAAATTATGAATTTGGTGCAATTTATGATACTGGAATATTCAGCACGTCTTTAACCGGATTTTTAACCACGTTTGAAGATAAAATTTCAAGTAAAACTTATAAAACAGGTCAATCCGTTCCTAGTATAGGAGTGTGTGGCGCGGCTCGCTGCTTACAAGCTATAAATCACGGTGAAGTAGAGTACAAAGGTTTAGAGTTTGCAGCAGGAGTAAAGCCGATAAAAGATTTAAACATTGATCTTTCATGGACATATACAGACAGCGAAGTTAAAGATAGCATAGATAGTACCAGCATAGGAAAACCAGAGATCAACAGTCTAAAACACAATATAGTCGCAAAAGCATCTTATATGATATTTAATAAATTTACGCCTTGGATAAAAGGCGAATATCAAATAGACAGATATATGGGAGATTCAAATTTAAATCGAGAATATTATAAAAATATATTTTTAGCTTCGGCAGGTATGCGTTATGATATAAATAAAAATTGGAATGTAAATTTAGGTATTTATAATCTGCTAGATAAAGATTTTACGGATAGTTACGAGTCTTATACTAGTGCAAATACGCAAACGTGGGTAAATACTTATAATAGAATAGAAGAAGGCAGAAGATTTTATCTATCTTTAAACGGTAATTTCTAGATTTTGCGTTATTAAAATTATATTAAATCAGACATGTTTGGCTTGTTGTTAAATTTAAGCCAAACTTTTATTGAATTTAAAAAGTGTAATTATGATAATATCTAAACATAAGGAGAAAGTAATGGAATTTCTAGGACTCATTCTAGCATTTATTGCTGTATTTTTGATCTACAAAAAACCGCAAAAAGAGAAATTCGCTTTTGGAATTTTTGTTGTTGCTTGGGCTATGGCTGCTATTATGTATATAGCTCATGTTTCGAGTATTTTACCAAATATTAATCTCTAAAGGAGCAACTATGCGAAATACAAAAACATTTTATCTGCTATTTTCATTAGCGGCAATAGGTATTTTAGCGCTTCCGGTCGGGATTGCTAATTTTATTTTCGGATATATTCTTGGCGATTCGCCTTGCACACTTTGTTGGGGTCAGCGTCAAAGCATGATATATATCTCGGTTGCGGCTTTGTTTGTTTTGAGATATGGATTTAAGCCAAAATATTTAGCTATGATACTTATTATCACTGCAGTTGGTTTATGGGAGAGTTTTTATCATTTAGGAAATCACGCATTAGAAGATGTTGGACAGGGATTTGGCGTAGCGATTTTAGGTTTGCATACGCAGTTTTGGGCTGAAGTTGTATTTTGGGCTGTAGTGTTTTTGTTGGGAGTTATATTATTTTTCGCTCCAAATTTAAAAGAATTTGAAGATGAAGCCTATAAATTTAGAAAATTAACAAGTGCAAACATAGTCGCCTTTTGGGTATTTTTTATAGTTATCGTTTCAAATATCGTGCAAGCATTTATTTCTACAGGACCGCCGCCGTTTTTAGGTCAAGGAGATCCGGTTCGATATAGTTGGAATAGCAAATATACAATTTGGTCTGCCGATGGATGGAAAGATATGAGATTCCCGACTAATTTTCTTGGAAAAAGAGATGTCAATTTTCCTGATCTCGCTCTTGACGCATCTGAGGATTTTGAATTTGATAGCGACTACTCAAATTCGCCTCTTGTTGTAGAAGAGGAGTTAGAAATCATCGATAAAAAAATCAGCTCTTTAAATTTAAACTCACCTATAAGTGATTTAAATTATCAAAATGATAATATGCTCGTATCTACAGAAGAATACGGTTTATATATAACAGATAAAGATCTTGCGAATATAAGCTCGCATTTAGTTCTAGATAAATATTTTTCTGCTACTGTTGAGAAATTTGCCGGAGCAAATTTCGTAGGCGATAATATACGCATTATGGGAATAAACAAAACCAGCGTTGATGTCAAGCCAAATCCATCTGCAAATAAAGTAGCAAATTTTCGATATTTTTTAGAAGGAGCAGATAAATTTGATGAAATCAGTAGATATAGACTCAAAACTAGCAGAGCTAAAAACTACTATGTGTTAACATCTAGAAGTGATAAAAAACATACGTACATGATAACTGTGCCAAATAACAAGTATAAAGAACTAATAGTTGTTTCCGCTTTAAATAGCGATAAAGGATTATCTGCTGAGTTCATTCCCGAGCTTGGAGATAATGTGAAATTAAAAGATGCAAGAAGCTTAGGTGAGCTCTATATTTCGGCATTAGCCATAAAAGACGATATGCTTTACGCCGCAAGTAAAGCTTACAATACTTTGTTGTTAATAGACCCAAAAGATCAGATCATAACTAAAGCTTATGGTTTTCCAAAAGATATTTTAAATATCCGTGCTATGACGTTTGTAGATGATAAAATTTTGATTTCAAGTTATGAAAACGGTAAAGATGTTCTTTATACGTTGGAGTTTTGATCTCTGATAAGATTAAGAGATAAAACCGGATAATAAATTTGAGCTTAATAAAAGCTCAAATTTAACTCGGTTAGAATTTCTTTTTATTGACTTCGTTAAATACTTCGTTTGCTATACTCTCCACCTCATTAGTTATCTTATTACTATTTTGAGCTATAGTGACATTTTGTTTAGTCTGCTCATCTACTGTAGCAACAGCTTCATTTATCTGGTTAATTGCTTCAGTTTGCTCATTTATGCTTTGACTCATCTCATTGATTCCTTGAGATAATATGTTTACGTTTGCTTCAATTTCTGCTAGAGATTTTCCGGTTCTTTCAGCTAGTTGTCTTACTTCATCTGCAACAACAGCAAATCCTCTACCGTGCTCTCCGGCTCTGGCTGCTTCTATAGCTGCATTTAATGCTAGTAAGTTTGTTTGATCTGCTATATCTCTGATTATTGTTATAATACTTTTTATATCTTCTGATTGTTTTATAACATCTCCTGCTCTTTCATTGATAGAACTCATAGAACTACTCATCTCTTCAACGGCTGCTGCACTTTCTTGAAGTGAGTTAGCTTGAGAGCTTGCGCTTTCATTTAGATTTTCTACGTATCCTTTTAGGCTATTTGCTTTTTCTTTAAGATTATTAGCTTGAGCTAGATTATCTTTTAACATCTTAGCTATCTCATCTCCTAAAAGATTTGTTACTCTTTCGACTTCACCTTTAGCGTTTGGAATTCTTGATGTAAAATCTAACTCTTTGAAACTATCAAATGTTTGTTGAATAACATTTATATCGCTTCCTATTTTTCTTTCTAACGTATCTAACATCTTATTTAATACTTGTCTTAACTTCTCAAGTCCAGGTGAAGATGGTATAGTATTTATCCTAGCTTTTAAATTTCCATTCTCAACTTCATTTGCTTTTTCTAAAGACTCTTTTACTGCTTTATTGTCTTGTTCCATAGAATCTTTTATATTAGATGTATTATCGTTTATAAGTTTAGCCATAACTCCAAACTCATCATTAGATTTTAAGCTTATAGCTTTAGGATTATCATTTTTATGGTTTAAGAAGTCAAAGAAGTCTTTGAGACCGTTTTCTATAGATTTAATAGCTTTTAGAAGATATGATTTGCTAATTAATAGTATCAAACTTGAAAGTATGATGATAGTGATGATAAATACGGTAAATCCCATAGTAAGTACATTAACATCATTAGCAAAACTATCTGATGTACTTTTATCTCTAATCACCAAACTAGCTAGCTGTTTTTCTAGCAGATCTCTATATTCTCTCCATATAGGCGTTATTTCTTGGACGTCTTCTATGGTAATGTTTTGGTTATTTTTTGCTTTATTTATAGAACTTCTATAAAACGACGTTAATTTGCTAAAAATTTCATCTGTTTGCAGCTTAGTAGTACCTAATAATTTTTTATATTCTTCTCTGTTTGTAACTAGATCATTAACGCTATTTTCTAGTATTGTCAAGGTATTTTTATCTTCAGGAATAATATATAAATTCCTTATATTAAGTCCCGCTCTTTCACCATCGATAATATTTTTATATATTAAAACATATTCGTTCTTGGTCTCTTCTGACTCGTTAAACGATGCATTTACTTTAGAAATAAAAATTTCAACTACGACAAAACATGCGATTAGCATTGCCATTATAATGGCGATAATCGCCATAACCTTACTATTTATAGATTTCAACATACATCCTTTTTTTATTAATTTTTTTAATCTTTATATTTAAAAATAATTATACATATAATATAATTCTATATAAAATTATTAATAATGATTATAACAAAATATTTATAAATATCGCTTAAATATTAAAAAATTCGCTATATAGTTAGCATCTGGTAATAAATTTAAAATATCTTGTATTAAATTTATTACCAATTTATTTTTTGGATATATTTTAATAATTATGAATAATTTATAACGCAGTATATATAAAATCGTAATATTTTATTATTTTTAAATTTAGAAAAATGGTGGATAAATTTAATATATTTAGATAGTCCGACTTGTTGTCGGACTAAGAAAATTAAAGCATCATAGGAGCAACGATAAATCCAAGAGCTACTGATATAGCTATGGCTAAAATTCCAGGAACTAAGAAAGCGTGGTTGAATATATATTTTCCTATTCTTGTTGTACCTGTATCGTCCATTTGAACAGCACCTAACAATGTTGGATAAGTAGGGAGGACAAATAGAGCTGAAACTGCTGCAAATGAAGCTACAACGATATAAATTTGACCGCTGTTTTCAGGAGTAATTCCTAGAGCTAAAATAACTGCAGGGATGATCGCTTTTGCGGTTGCTGCTTGAGAATAAAGTAACATTGAAGCAAAAAATAGTGCAACTGAAAGCAAGAACGGATATTTACCGACTAGCTCAGAAGCAAATCCTTTAATTCCTTCAATGTGTCCACTAACAAAAGTATCGCCAAGCCAAGCCACACCAAGTACGCACACGCAAGCTACCATACCTGATTTAAATACGCTTGATTGAACTAAAGTATCTGTTCTAACTTTGCAAATTATAACAATAAGCGTAGCTATAGTAAGCATAAAGCTGATGATAGCGTGATCTCTACCAAGTATAACAGGGTCGATTAATCCTACGTTTTTTGATATAGCAGTTGCATAGAAAACTACTGCTAAAACGCCGATTAAAAATATAGCAACTGAAGTTTTGGCAGATTTTGATATCTCTTTATACTCAGCACCTTTTACTTCTTTGACAAGACCGTCTTTTAATCTTTGTTGATATACGGGATCTTTGTCAAGGTCAAGATTCCAAAATGTACTAACGATAAACGAAGTAATCATACAACCGATGAATGTTGTAGGAATACAAATAGCTAAAAGCATAGGATATGAGCAGCCAAGTGGTTCAAGTACGCCGCTCATAAATACAACCGCAGCCGAAACCGGACTTGCTGTGATAGCGATTTGGCTTGCAACAACTGCTATACTAAGAGGTGCTGCAGGTTTTATATTTTGACCTTTTGCAACTTCAACAATAACTGGTATCATAGAAAATGCAGTGTGACCTGTACCGGCAAATATAGTTAAAAAGTAAGTAACTGTAGGAGCTAAATAGTTGATATATTTTGGATTTTTTCTTAATAATTTCTCAGCTATTTGAACTAAATAATCAAGTCCACCTGCCATTTGCATCGCTGTGATAGCCGCGATAACCGACATAATTATAAGTATAACATCCCATGGAATACTACCTGGCTTCATACCTAAAACAAGGGCTAAAACAACAACACCAAGACCTCCGGCGTAGCCTATACCCATACCTCCGAGCTTAACACCCAAGAATATCGCTCCAAATAGAACGATAACTTGTAGAATAATCATAATGTCCATAAAAAGATCCTTTTTATTTTTTATGCTTTATGACGACTGTTTAAAGTCACCTAAAGCAACAAATACCAAAATTACTACCTTGCAAAAGCAAGGTAAATTCAATACTTTTAGCGTAAAATCGCTATTTTAAAATTTAAAAAATTAGTTTTTAAATTTGCTTTTATCTTCATTTGTCATATGAGGATTTAGCATATTTTCCGGACGTAAAATATCATCTATTTGATCTTGAGTTAAAAGTCCTCTTTCAAGTGCGATAGATGCTACGCTCTTTCCTGTACTTAAAGCTTCTTTTGCTATGCTAGCACTGTTTTCATAACCGATATATGGGTTAAATGCTGTAACGATACCGATTGAGTTATAAACAAAATCAGAACAAACTTTCTCATTTGCAGTGATGCCGTCAACGCATTTTGTAGCTAGAGTACGGCAAGCTTTTTTAAGCATTGCGATAGAGTTAAACAGACTATAAGCGATAACTGGTTCAAATACGTTTAGTTGAAGTTGTCCGCCTTCGCTAGCTAGAGTTACAGTTACGTCATTACCGATAACTGCGAAACAAACTTGATTTACTACTTCAGGGATAACAGGATTTACTTTGCCTGGCATAATGCTTGAGCCCGGTTGCATTTTTGGTAAGTTTATCTCGTTTAGTCCGCATCTTGGGCCGCTGCTTAAAAGTCTTAAGTCATTACAAATTTTGCTTAGTTTTGTACTAACTCTTTTTAAAACGCCTGAAATTTGAACATAAGCGCCTGTGTCTTGAGTAGCTTCTATAAGGTTACCAGCAGTGATGAATGGACGTTTTGTTACTTCTTGAAGTTTTGTCTCGACTACTTTTGGATAGTCTGGGTGAGAGTTGATACCTGTACCGATAGCTGTTCCGCCTAGGTTTATCTCGCGTACTAAGTTTCTAGCTTCTCTTACACGGTCGATATCTTCGCCAAGCATGATAGCAAAAGTTTTAAACTCTTGACCTAAAGTCATAGGAACTGCGTCTTGAAGTTGAGTTCTGCCCATTTTTAAAACGTCTTTAAACTCTTCTGCTTTTTTTTCAAAGCTGTCTTTTAAGAGATGCATAGCTTCTGTTAATTCACAAAGTCTTTCATAAATAGCAACTCTTAAAGCTGTTGGATAAGCATCGTTTGTACTTTGACTTAAATTTACGTGATCGTTTGGATGGCAGTATTGATACTCGCCTTTTTTGTGTCCCATAAGCTCAAGTGCGATGTTAGCTATAACTTCGTTTGCGTTCATATTTGTACTTGTTCCCGCGCCGCCTTGTATCATATCTACTACAAATTGATTGTTGTATTTTCCACTAGCAACAAGGTCGCAAGCCTCACAAATAGCATTTTTGATCTTTGCATCAAGTAAACCAAGATCGAAGTTTGCAAGTGCTGCTGCTTTTTTAACTTGAGCAAGAGCTACTATAAAATTTGGAAAGTTGCAAATGCGTTCGTGAGTAATATTGAAGTTCTCTACAGCTCTAAATGTTTGAACTCCATAATAAACGTCTTCTGCTATTTCTAGCTCGCCTATGAAGTCGTGTTCTTTTCTTGTACCCATGATATGTCTCCTATATTTTTTTTATCAATGACATTATAATGTTGATTGAATGAATTTAATCTTAAATATTAAAAAACATAGTAAAAGCGCGACAGATTCATAGTTATGTATTATTATTTAATGTTTTAAAAGCAGGTTGTTCATAAACTTTAAATATCGAAAATAGGGCTTTTGATAAACAATTTAATATTAAATTTATAAATAAAATCTTAAATATATAACATAAATTCATAATTTAAATTACAAAATTATCTATATATTTGAGACAAATATTTCAAGTTCTTTTGAATTACCAAAAAGCAAAACTACATCATCATTTTTTAAAACTAAAAACTCGCCTATTTCATATTCCCATCTATTTTCTCGTTTAAAGGCTATTATTTTTAGATCTGATTTTGATCTGCTTAAAAGATCGCCGGCGGCTATATTTGCGTATTGCGCGGTAATTTTAAATCTAGCTATTTTCATAGTATTTGTTACGTCTATGACTTCAAATTTAGGATTTAAAGAGAAGCTTTTTACAAGCCTTTTTGCTGCGTCCCTTTCAGGATAAATAACTCTATCCGTGCCTATTTTGGATAGAATTTTGCCGTGAATTAGAGTGTATGCTTTTGCGATAACCTCTTTTACTCCTATTTCTTTTAAAGCCATAACGCTTAGTATAGAAGCTTCTATGTTTTTTCCTATACTTACTATGGCTGTATCTACTTCTGCGATACCTGCGTCTTTTAAAGAATTTATATCGGTAGTGTCGATGATAAATAAATTCTCGCAAATTCCTCTAAATTCTTTTATGCTATCTTCATTTTTATCTACGGCTATGACTTGCTCACCGTTTTCTATAAGTCCTTTTGCCACGTGCGATCCAAATTTACCAAGGCCGATAACAGCGTAAGTTTTCATAATACCACTCCTTCTTCTGGATATTTAATACTATTATTTTTACTTTTTCTAAAAAGAGCCATGCTAAAAACCAACACCCCGACTCTTCCCATAAACATCAAGACTATTATATAAAACTTACCAAAATCACTAAATTTAGCCGATAACGATAAGCTTTCGCCATCTCCGGTGCTTACTCCAACAGTGCCAAATGCAGAGCAAATTTCAAATAATAAAGGCAAAAAATATCTATTTTCTTTATCATCTGTAGTACTTAGTATGATCGTAGAAATAATAATATAAAATACCGCTATAATGAAGATCAAAAATGATTTTTTTACGATATTTTCCGGAATAGTTCTTTGAAATATAACAGTTTCTTTATCTCTTAAAGAGCAGTAAGCATATATAAGAAGCACTGCAACCGTAGTTATCTTTATACCTCCAGCAGTACCTCCTGGAGCTGCTCCTATGATCATCAACAAAGATGAGAAAAATAGACTTTGATCATGCAAAGAGCCAAGATCTATCGTATTAAATCCTGATGTTCTAAGATTTACCGATACAAAAAACGAACTAAGTAGCTTATGAAACCAGTTTAAAGAGCCTATGCTTTTTGAATTTTCCCATTCAAATATCAGCAATACAGCCATACCGAGCAATATGCAAATAATAGTTGCTATTAAAACTATTCTTGTATGTATGCTTATCCTAGAACTCTTTTTATAGTAGTTAAAACACTCGCTAAGCACTAAAAATCCAAGTCCGCCTAGTATAACTAAAAAGCATATTGTGATATTTAGTACAAAATTATCTCTGTACTCTGCAAGATTGTATTCAAATATACTAAATCCGGCATTATTAAACGCTGAAATGGAGTGAAATACTCCTGCCCAAACCGCTTTTTTGAACGGCATATCAAGCATAAAATTTAAAGTAAGAATCACGGCCCCTATGATTTCTATGCAAGCAGTAAAAACAAAAATCTTTTTTAGATATTTTATAATACCTTGCATATTTGGGTAGTCAAGCGACTCTTTTAGCAGCATTTTACCTTTGAAATCAACTTTTTTACCTATAAGTAAAAATAAAAATCCGGCTAAACTCATATAGCCAAAACCGCCTGCTTGTATCAAAGCTAGTATAATCCCTTGTCCGTATCCGCTAAAATCTGTCGCGGTATTTGCAGTTATAAGACCTGTTACGCAGACTGCAGAAGTAGCCGTAAAAAGTAGATCTATAAATGATATAGGTTTTAAACGCATGATATCAAAACTCAGAATTATAGCTCCTATAAAAGCTAAGAGTATGTAGCTTGCTAAAATAGTGCTAAATATTTTATTCACTTACTGCGCCTTATCGCTGAGTAGCACCGCTATAAATTTAGTTTTAGGACTTTCGTTTAGGGCTATTTTTATGCTCATAGTAAGAGGAACTGCCAAAAACATTCCGCCGATACCGAGCAAAAATCCCCAAAAAAGTAGACTTAAAATTACTACAAGAGTTGATATCCCAAGTCCGGCGCCTAGAAATTTCGGCTCTATAAAGTTACCTATGGATATATTTACTACTAAATATATAATACTAAGCCACAATGTATCGCTTAAATCATTTACTAAAAGCGACATTAAAATAGCAGGAATCGCCGCTATAATAGATCCTATAGTAGGAATATAGTTAAATATAAACGCCAAAACAGCCCACAAAGGTGCGTAAGGTACTCCAAAATATACTAAAAACAGCCACAAAATAAGACCAGTAGCGATAGAAGATATGGTTTTTATAGCAAGGTATTTTTTTAAATTTGAAATAAAGCTATTTGCTATATTGTGCATAGACATATGTTTTTTGGCAAAATACTCAACTTTATCTTTAAAAACTTGAGTTTCTACGAGCATAAAAACTACTAGCAAAAAGACCAAAAACGACTTTGTGACTATTTCGCTAGTTTGTCTTAAGATAGTACTTGTTGTAGAAAATATCTTATTTGTATCTATGCTTTCTA
Organism: Campylobacter fetus subsp. fetus; assembly: GCF_900475935.1. Classification (NCBI taxonomy): domain Bacteria; kingdom Pseudomonadati; phylum Campylobacterota; class Epsilonproteobacteria; order Campylobacterales; family Campylobacteraceae; genus Campylobacter; species Campylobacter fetus. Next base: position 1,599,964 of record NZ_LS483431.1, on the reverse strand, counting down.
ACACAAAACTATTTATTTTTATTATTTCATACGAGTTTAGCCACTCTACTGTTTTATCTATAAATATCCTAAATTGCATTTGATACTCAGGCAGTGAGCTGCTAAATCCGTTTAGCGCACTTGATACCACATTTCCCAAAAACCATAAAATTCCTATAAATATAGCTATAAGCAGTATAAATGAGATTGTTCGGCGTATCTTTAATCTTTGCATAAACTCAAGTACGGGCGAAATAGCTATAGCTATAAAAACAGCAAGAAAAAACGGCACTACGATGGCACTTGCTGCTGCAAGACCCGTTGCTATTATTACAAAGCTTGCTATAGATATTAATGTTAGCTGGTATTTCAAATTTTATTCCTTTAAAAATGCAAAAATCCTACCTGCATTTAGCTTAAGAAATAATTAATACATTAAGGCGGCGTTTGTCTATTTTAAAAGCATTACATAAACATTTTTAGATATAATTAGATAAATTGCCATATTATAAGGAATAGCATGAAAGTTCTTAGTTTAGCAAGTATTCTATCATTTCAAGCACCAAATTTGCTAGAAACTTTTAAAAATGATGATATTTTAGTTATTAGTCCATTAGACGATGATATAAACGCTAAGTTTGTTAAGTGCGAGATAGGAAGCCTTAGTTATGTTTTAGCACTTATTTGCAAAGACTTGTTTGACGATGAGTTTTTTGACTCTCTTGATGAGGGTTATTTAAGCGGCGAGAGTAACGTCGGGGAAGAGGAACTTCCTAGTATTTGCGATTTTATAAAAAATTGTAGAGTCATCATCGTTTCGCCAGAGGTTTTAAATAGTATAAATTCTCAACAAATACGAGCTATGTTAAATTTGTTAAGCAGTTCTTTTGGCATTAGAATTATAAATTTAAATGGCGATGATTTGAATTTAGACGGCGTTTTAAATGAATTTGATGAGCTTTCTAATTTTGATGGAGCCGTGATTTTTACTCATTCTAAATTTAATGAGTTTAGAGGCGGAGAGTATTTTAAAGTAGCCGCAAAGTTGCGCGATGGCGATAGCATAACTGTAAAAACGATTAAAAAAGATGTAAAAACTCAGTTTAGATTAGATAAAAATATCAAAGGTACGGTTGGATTTTTAGGAAGCGATGGGCTTGATTATTCTTATGAAATTTTAAATATTACAAAATAATTTTCAAAAGATCTGTTTTAAGGAAAAACTATATAGCCGATATAGGGCTTAATATAGCATAAATTTATATACACAAATTTAAGGAAAACTATGAAAGATAAAGAGCTAAATCAAGATGAAAAACAGTTTCTAAAGCTAAACGATAAATTGGCAGGTCAAATCACTGAGCGCAAGGAAATAACAACTTTTGATAGAAATATAGTAGCTATTATGAGTTATAGTCCACGTCTTGCTCAGATGCTTTTTGACCTAAAAGAGAATAAAAAATTCGGCGTATTTATGGGAAAAGATCCTCTTGATATAAATATCATAAATTTGGAAACCAAAAAATATCTTTATGAAAGTCCGGCAAAAGAGGTTGAAGAGAAAATTATTAGTTTTGAAGAGGATCATAGTCGTTATAAAGCTCTTTTCTTCTACGGTATAGGAAATGGAATATTTTTAAAGTCTCTTTTGGGTAATCCGTCTCACACTAGAATTATAGTTTTTGAACCTGAGATTGAGATACTTTTTATAACTCTTAGTCTTATAGATTTTTCTCAAGATATTTACAGTGAACGATTTATAATATTTTATCCCAATCTCGTGAGATTTATAGAGCTTTATACTTTATCTAAATTCGGAGATGTTATGACGAGTTCAAGACTTTATAATCTTCATATCACAAATAACTTTTATAACCAAAGCCATTATGCGAATGATATTATAAAAATAAATAAAGAAATGATAAAAGCGATAAAACAGGTATTTTTAGAACAAGGAAATGATTCTAGAGATACTCTTATAGGAATAAAACATACTACAAAACATATACCTATAGTATTTGATAGTTTTCCTATAAAAAATGTGATAAAAAAAAGAAAATCTAAAGTAAAAACAGCTGTTATAGTAGCTACCGGTCCGTCTCTTTTTAAACAGCTCAAAACTCTTAAAAAAATCGCTCCATACGTAACTATCATATCTATAGATGCTTCTTATCCTATACTTAAAAAGCATGGCATAAAGCCGGATTACGTCTCTTCTATAGAACGCGTAGAGCTTACATCTAAATTTTTTAAAGATCCAGTAAGTGAATTTGATGATGGAATTTTATTTGTTACTGCATCTTTAACGCATGAAAAAACAATTGAAAATTTAAAAGGTAGAGATACTTCTTATGTATTTAGACCTTTGCACTATGAAAAAGGATTTAAGGACGAAACATTTGGCTATATTGGCGGTGGACCAAGTGCAGCTCACTTAGCTTTTGATATAGCCCTTACTTTAAATCATGAAAATATCGTTCTTATAGGTCAAGATTTAGCTTTTGGAGATGATGGAACTAGCCATTCAAAAGGTCATATATTTAGGACAACCGAGATAGACCCATGTGATACAAATGCTGAATTAGCGCCAAAATATGGTGGAGTCGGCGAGGTGATTACGACTACCGTTTGGAATCTTTTTAGAAATTACTTTGAACACTTTATACAATCAGCATCAAGAGCGGCTAAATTTACGGTTTATAATTGTACAGAAGGCGGTGCAAGGATAGTGGGTACAGTGGAAACTCCATTTAATGAAATAGCAGATATAGTTTTAAAAGAGGGTATAAAAAAGAAATTTATTCCAATTTACAAATTAAATGAGATTGCCAAAGAGCGTCATTTAAAGAAAGCTAGAAAACATATATATGCTATTATAAACTATGGAGAAAGATTGCAAAAAAAATCCGAAAAACTATTTTTAAAGATAGCTAAAGAGGTAGAAAAAGCAAAAAAATTAAAAGCAAAAAATCAAGCAGATAAGATAAACTATACAAAAATGCAAAATCTCTCTTTTGCTTTAGACGAGCTTAAAACAAATCTTAATGATGAGATATTTTTATCAGCTTTTTATGGATGTTGCGGAGCAGTACTTTTGCATCAAGAACTGGAATTAACAGTTATTGCAGTTAAAAGAGCTGACACCGAAGAAGAAAAAAAAGATAAGCTTTTTGAATGGATTTCATCTCAAAGCTACTGGTTATTTAGTTTAGCAGGAAATATCAACTTAGAGTTAGAAGAGATTAAAAAATCAGCCAAAGAGTGGCTATAACCAAAGGAATTTAATGATAAACGATCTTATAAAAGCATCTTATGATGAGGTTTTATACCGTTCAAATTCATACAATATGACTTGCATAGATAGGCTTTATGAATTAGCCAAAATGCATGGACTCTCACCTAGAAATCCAGACAATGCTAGAGTTTTGGAGATCGGCTGCGCATCTGGAGGAAATATCATGGGTCAAGCTATAAATCATCCTAATTCGCACTTTATAGGTATCGATCTAAGCGATGAGCAAGTAAAGATAGGCAAAGAGGCTATTTGCTCAATAGGCATAAAAAATATCGAGCTTATCACTATGGATATCTGTGATCTTATAAGTATTTATAAAGACAAATTGAGTTTTGATTATATTATAGTTCATGGGGTTTATAGTTGGGTGCCAAATGAGGTAAGAGCTGCTATTTTAGAGAGTTCGCGCGAACTTTTAGATGATGATGGCGTTGCGCTTATTAGTTATAATACATATCCTGGTTGGAAGATAAATGAGATAACAAGAGATTTTATGCGTTTTTCAGCTGTAAATTCAGATAAACAAGATAAACTTCAAGCTGCTTTAAACGCTCTTAAATTTGAAAAAGCAGCATATGCTAGTACTAAAATATCTCCCGAACAAACTTATCAGATTCTAACAAGAGAGTTGAAATTAGACACTATAAACCAAATAGAAGAAACTAAAGACAAAGCCTATTTATACCACGAATATCTTGAGATTTTCAATCAGCCGTTTTATCTTAGTGATTTTGTGGCTGATTTAGAGGATTTTTCGCTCTGTTATATAGCAGATATGCAGTTTCACTTCTCATATGATGAATTTGTAAACCAAAGCGTAAAGGAGTATGCTAAATTGGCATATCCCGATCGTATATCAAAAGATCAGATGTTTGATTTTCTAAATTCAACCAAATTTCGCTCATCTCTTATCACAAAGAAGCAAAATGAGCAAAAACTTGTATTTGACGATGATAGTATTTTGAAAAATATATCTGATTTTCATTTGGTGTTAACTTCACAAGCTCCGCAATTAGCAGATAGAGCTAAAGGTCTTAGCCTTGAACCATTTGCAAAGACATTAGTAGAATCTTATCCAGGTAGTATTAGCGTAAAAGATGCCTTAAATCTTGTTGCGCCCAGTGAACTTATAAGGCACATATATGATATTATAGCTGTCACAAATTCTCTCATTGTTTCGCATAAGAGTATCTGTGATATATATTATAAGCCTGGAATTTCAAAGTTAAAAGAGGAATATATTGCGTATATTGGCTATTTTATAAATACTAATAGCGAAGCTTTATCATGCGCTACTCCTATGAATTTTATTTTAGGATTAAACAATATAGAAATGGAAATTTTGTTAATGTTCGATGGTAAAAATAGCCTTAAAGATATAACTAAATTTTTGAGTTCTAAATTTAAAAAGTTGAAATTAGTCCCTACCATAGAAAAAGATGGAATTACAAAAACTTTAAAGGAATCCAAAGAACAAGAACAATACTTTAAAGATGCAGTAGAAGCATTGGCGAAATATGCTAGAACAAACTATTTGCTAGAGAATATTTTATAATAACAATACAATAGCGAGTTTGTAACAATAATATTAATAAGTACATTTTGCCGGTTCTTTTTGTTGCTCGTAGTCGTAAAGCTTTTTACATAAAAATAAAAATTATTTAAAAGCTATAAACTTTTTAAGCCAAAGTGCGATATAGTTATTGAAGTTTTAGCAAGGACGCTAAAAATATTTAACTAAAAGGATTTAAGATGAGTTTTAGAATTAACACCAACATTGCCGCTATGAATGCCCATGCGAATGCAGTAGGAAACAACAGAGATTTATCAGGTTCATTAGGAAAACTTAGTTCAGGTTTAAGAATTCAAACTGCGGCTGATGACGCTTCAGGTATGACTATCGCCGATTCTCTAAGAAGTCAAGCTAATGCATTAGGTCAATCTATAAAAAATGGTAATGATGCTATCGGTATCGTTCAAACAGCAGATAAAGCTATGGATGAGCAGATCAAAATTCTTGATACTATCAAAACCAAAGCTGTACAAGCGGCTCAAGACGGTCAAAATGCAGACTCTAGACGTGCGCTTCAAAGTGACATAACTAGACTTCTTGAAGAGCTAGATAACATAGCAAACACAACTGCGTTTAACGGTCAACAACTACTAAACGGTAGTTTTAGTAACAAAAATTTCCAAATCGGTGCTTACTCAAATGAGACAGCAAAAGTAAGTATAGGTGCGACTAATTCAAATACTATAGGTCATACTAGATTTGAAACAAGCTCTAACGTAGTTTACACAAAAAATCTTGCTATAAGCGGTAATTCAGGTAGCTTTGTTTTCACTTTAAAAGGTATTGACGGTATAGCAGGAGGCGAGTATAAGTTTCAAGCTATAAGTTCTGGTACCTTTGCTTCTCAAGGTCTTGCAGCCGTAGCTGAACAGGTAAATGCTATTGCAGATAAAACAGGCGTAAAAGCTAGTGTAAATAATACACAAGTATTTAATGGAACTAAAGGTGTCGGTATCCAATCTGCAGCCGTAACAGATCTAAAGATAAACGGTGTTTCTATAGGTAATATAAAAGTTTCAAATTTAGATGCTGATAATGTTTTAATCGGTGCTATAAATAAAGTAAAAGAACAAACCGGAGTAGAAGCTAGTAAAGAAAACGGTAAATTGACTCTTACTGCTAGGGATGGTAGAGCTATACAAATTAACGGCGGTAATATATCAAGATTAGGTATAACACAGGCTAAAGGCGGTGCTAACGTATCATTTTTAGGTCAAATTTCATTTACTAGACAAGATGCTAGAGATATAATTATGACTTTTAGTGCTACTGGCGGACAAGCTAATACAAATGGGCTATCTGTTGCATTGTCTGCAAACCATATCAAAGAAGCTAGCGTTAGTTTAAAAACTATAAACGATAGCGTAATTTCAAGTAGTGTTGCAGCTGCTATGGGCTTTTTCAATGCCGGTGAGACTCAAGTGGATCAAAGAAACTCTGGTGTAAGCACTTACGCTGGTGCTCAAGCTATGATGAGCATTGCTGAATCAGCTAGAAAAACTCTAGATAGCATTAGATCTGACCTGGGTTCTGTGCAAAATCAACTAGTTAGTACTATAAACAACATTACTGTTACTCAAGTAAATGTTAAGTCGGCAGAAAGTCAAATCAGAGATGTCGATTTCGCTGAAGAGAGCGCAAACTTTTCTAAGTTCAACATCCTTGCTCAAAGCGGTAGTTACGCTATGAGTCAAGCTAACGCTGCGCAACAAAATGTTTTGAGATTGTTACAATAATCTCAAGCATTTCCTTGAAATATTCTTAGACTACTTCGATAGTTTAAGCTTATCTCTTCTAGGGAGGTTTCTCCCTAGATTCTATCAATTATTCTAAACAAGTACTTTTTATACTCTTTTACCGCTCTCGATTATACATATAAATTTTTGGAACGCATTTTGCTTTAATAGTCCAAACTAATTTTAAAAGGACTAAAAATGAGTTTTAGAATAAACACTAATATCGCAGCTATGAATGCTCACACAAATGCTGTGGTAAATGACAGATCTCTATCGGGTTCGCTCGGTAGGCTTAGTTCTGGTCTTAGGATCCAAACTGCGGCTGATGACGCTTCTGGTATGAGTATCGCAGATAGCCTTCGAGCTCAAGCTGCTGGTTTAGGTCAATCTATAAAAAATGCAAATGATGCCATCGGTATCGTTCAAACAGCAGATAAAGCTATGGATGAGCAGATCAAAATTCTTGATACTATCAAAACTAAAGCTATCCAAGCAGCCCAAGACGGTCAAACATCTGATTCAAGACGTGCGCTTCAAAGCGATATAATTAGACTTCTTGAAGAGCTAGATAACATAGCAAATACTACAAGTTTTAACGGTCAGCAACTACTAAACGGTAGTTTTAGCAATAAAGAATTTCAAATCGGTGCATATTCAAATGAAACGGTTAAAGTAAGTGTTGGTGCGACTAATTCAAACACTATAGGTCATACTAGATTTGAAACAAGCTCTAACGTAGTTTATTCAAAAGGTCTTGCACTAAGTGGAAATTCGGGCGGATTTACTTTTACATTAAAAGGTATTGACGGTATAGCAGGAGGCGAGTATAAGTTTCAAACTATAAGTTCTGGAGTATTTGCTTCTCAAGGTCTTGCCGCATTAGCCGCTCAAGTAAATACCGTAGCGGACAAAACAGGCGTAAAAGCCAGTATAAATAATACTCAATTATTTAATGGCGTTGATGGAAAAGGTATACTATCTGCTTCTATTACAGATCTAAAGATAAATGGAGTTCCGATAGGTGATTTGGCTATAAAAAATGGCGATTCTGATAAAGTATTGATCGGTGCTATAAATAAAGTAAAAGAACAAACCGGAGTAGAAGCTAGTCTAGAAAACGGTAAATTGACTCTTACTGCTAGGGATGGTAGAGCTATACAGATAAATGGAGGCGGTATATCTAGGATAGGTATAACTCAAGCTAAAGGCGGTGCTAACGTATCATTTTTAGGTCAAATTTCATTTACTAGACAAGATGCTAGAGACATAGTGATGGTTATGTCTGTTGCGGGAGTTGGACAAGCTATCACAAATGGTATATCTATGGCTTTGTCTAATAATCATGTTAGACAAGCTAGTGTTAGTTTAAAAACTATAAACGATAGCGTAATTTCAAGTAGTGTTGCAGCTGCTATGGGCTTCTTTCATGCTGGCGAAACTGCAGTAGATCAAAGAAACTCTGGTGTAAGCACTTACGCTGGTGCTCAAGCTATGATGAGCATTGCCGAAGCTGCTAGAAAAACTCTAGATAGCATTAGATCTGACCTGGGTTCTGTGCAAAATCAGCTAGTTAGCACGATAAATAATATTAGCGTTACTCAAGTAAATGTTAAGTCGGCAGAAAGTCAAATCAGAGATGTCGATTTCGCTGAAGAGAGCGCGAATTTCTCTAAATATAATATATTAGCTCAAAGCGGTAGTTACGCTATGAGTCAAGCTAATGCTGTTCAGCAAAATGTACTTAAATTATTACAATAATATAAGTCGTTTTTTGAGAAACTTTTTTAAGTTATTTGAGTAATTTATTTGAAGTATAGCGCATTTGTAGTCTCGTAAATATAACTCTAAAGTGGTATGTAAGTTCATTTTAGGGTTTGAGCATATTAAACTTACAAAACTCATTTAGAATTTCTAAAGTCCTTTTATCCCCATTTTATGGGGATATTTTGGTATTTTAATCTATAATGCGCTTTATATAAAATATCTCTTTATCTTCGTAGTAAATTTCAAAACCAAACTCTTTATATAAATTTATCGCTTTAAGATTATGCTTCAAAACTTTAGCTTTTATGGTTTTTAAATTTAAAGAATAAGCTAGTTTTATCATCTGATTCATTAGAACTTTCCCTACGCTTTTCGTACCTGGAGTTTTGTATAATCCAAACTCTGCTTGATTAGCGCTTATATCTACAAACGATATTACTGCGATAAAACTCTCATCATCGTATATCATAAAATACGCTTTGTCGTTTCTGAATTTCAAAGAACGCACAAAACTCAAGTGTTCATCAAAATTAAAATTGTTTCTTATGCAAAAAGCAGTAGTTCGTGGATCTGTGCGAGCTTTGAAAACAGCTAAAATTTCATCATTATTTAAATTTATAAAGTTTTTAACCCAGATCATAAATAGTCTTTAAGCGCATGTTTAAACAAAAAGTTCATTGTACGCTTTCTAACATCGTGTTTAGCCCATTAGCATCTAGCCACGCTTCATTTTTATCTGAACTATACTCAAACTCATCATCGACTTTTATGCCTTTTTCAAGAATTAAATTTTGACTGAAATTCGGTTCTGTTAAAAATTGTATAGATGGAGTAATCACATAATGATCGCTAAATTCATAAGTCAAGTGAGCATCGTCTTTGCTTATCATAGTTTCATGTAACTTTTCACCAGGCCTTATCCCGATAACTTTGATGTCTAAATTTGGAGCCAAAGCTTTAGCTAAATCGATCATTTTCATAGATGGAATTTTAGGTATAAATAATTCTCCGCCTTGCATTCTCTCAAAGTTTTTCAGTACGAATTTTACGCCATTTTCAAGAGTGATCCAAAATCTAGTCATTCTTGTATCTGTTATGGGAAGTTCTTTTGCGCCGTTCTTTATCAGTTTTTTAAATAACGGCACGACTGAGCCGCGTGATCCAACCACATTTCCGTAACGAACGACACTAAAACGAGTCGGTTTACTTCCTGCTATGTTATTTGCAGCGATAAATAGTTTGTCACTTGCAAGTTTTGTCGCTCCGTATAAATTTACCGGATTGCAAGCTTTATCTGTACTAAGAGCAATGACTTTTTGAACACCGCATTCAAGGCTCGAGTTTATAACGTTTTGCGCTCCGCTTATGTTTGTTTTGATACATTCCATAGGATTGTACTCAGCTATAGGAACATGTTTCATAGCAGCAGCGTGAATAACGTAATCCACACCGTTCATCGCAGTTTTAAGGCGTTTTTCATCTCTTACGTCTCCGATAAAGTAGCGCATGCATTTTTGACCAAATTCACTTGCCATTTCGTACTGTTTTAGTTCGTCTCGTGAGTAGATTATTATTTTATTTGGTTTGTAATTTTGTAGCAATATTTGCGTATATTTTTTGCCAAAACTTCCGGTTCCGCCAGTTATCAAAATATTTTTGCCATTAAACATTTTTATTCCTTTATTTCATTATATCAAATTTAGAATTAAATTAAAAAATATCTATTTCAAGGTCAGTTTTTTGGTCGATTTCCAGCCAATTTTTAGGAGCAAATATTGCTTTGGCGTTATCAAATTTGTTTATAATTTCTGTTAAAAAAGATGTCATATATATATTTTTCCAATTTTTAGAATCATAATATCTATTTTTATCAAGATTGTCCCAAACGTCAAAAACACTGCTCAAAAAACTTTTGTTAAATTTAAAAAGTCCTATGTACTGAGCATCTATTTTATCTATATGCGTTACTTTTTTACCAAGCTCTTTTATAAATCCATCTTGTATTTCCATACTTTCAGCGTCGCTTAAAGGGTCGCTAAATCTCTGTTTCCAAAGTTCCAGCCAATTTTTATCCACCATAACAGAAAGTTCGTTTTTGCATGCTTTTAAAAGCTCTATAAACTCATAATCATAAATTATATCCGAGTAGCTTATAATTGTATCATCATCCATAAATTCCCTAGCACAAAACATTGTATAGGTCATATTTGAACTAGCAAAATCCGTATTTTCATAGAGTTTTACTTTTTTAAAATTTGCATTTAAATAGTTTTTCAAAACTTCAAATTTATACCCTCCAACAACAGCTATATCGTTTATTCCGGCTTTTAAAAACGCGTTTAGTTGATAGCTTATAAGAGGCATATTTTTATATTCTACCAAACATTTTGGCTTATCTTTTGTTAGTTCTTCTAATCTGCTACCGAGTCCTGCTGCAAGAATAATCGCTTTCATTTAAGCTCCTTAAATATTTTAAAAATTTCCTTACTAGCCGCACTTAGAGTCTCTTCTCTCTCAAAATGCCACATGGCGCCGATTATTTTTTTATCGTTATTTATAAATGCTTCTACCGTATTGTCGCTACTTGTTGCGAGTATTTCACCGTTTAAGTTATATTCTATAGCCCAGTTGTGATATGAATTTACTTCAAATTTTTTTCCGTTTCGCCATAAAATTTCATGGACTCCTACGTGATTATCTATTTTTTTAAATTTAGCTCCTAATATATTTGCTAAACTTTGAGCACCTTTGCAAATGCCTAAAATAGGTAAATTTAGTTTCAAACACTCATTTAAAACTATTGTTTCAAACTCATCTCTAGCGGCGTTTATATCGTTTGATATCAAGCTATTTAAGTCATTTCCGCCACTTATTATAACTGCGTCAAGCTCTTTTAAATTCGGAGTTTTTCCATATATAAACAAATTAGTTTTAAAACCGTTTTGTTCCAAAATAGGGCAAAATCTTAAATCTATAGCTTGCATAGTTTCGCCGTAACTGCTTTTTATAAGTTTTGAAATTACGCCTACTTTCATACTATTATCCTTTTATTCAGACAATCTAGCGTTATAATTTTTGCTTTTTTATATATGTTAAATCTATCCTCGCCGACTCCTATCGCCGCGGGTAACCCGAATTCATTTGATCGTACCGCCATATGTGAGTTTGCTCCTCCATAAGCTGTAATCAGGCCGGCTATTCCTTTACTAAATATAAAGTCATATCCGGGATCGGCTGAATTTATACAGACGATTTTACCGTTTAGATCACTATCATTTATTGAAGCGGTCATTGCTTGTACGCTCTTTTGAGTTATAAAATTTGGCTCATTTTCACCTAGAATAAATTCATAAATATCATCTTTATTGCAAATGAGCGGAGGCAAGTTAAGTGATTTTGTTATTTCAAATTCGGCTTTGTTTTTAGCGATGTTTGATAGTATTAGCTCTTTTGCAGACAAACTCTCAAGAGTCGTATAAAATCCAAGCAGTGTTTTTATATCTAAAAATGCAGCATCATCATTGCTAATTCCTAGTTTTAAAGCGTACTGCTTTATCTCATTTAGTGCAAGGCTGAGTGCTTTAGTAAATATAAACTTAGAACTCTCTCTGCTTGTTATAGCAAGAGCTAAGAACTCAAAAAGTTCATTGGCGTCTATGTTAAATCCATGCTCTTTAAGCAAGGTATTTAGCGGCTTTGTATTTTTTAATTTAAACGGTTTTTTCTTTGAGACATTTTGGTTTGTTATTTTACTGTTTTTTGTAAAATACTCATCAAAACTCTCATCATATCTAGGGCTCGTGATATCATACGTATTTACTCTAAGATGCCCGTAGATTTTTAAAAAATCATCTTTTGTAAGTAAATTTATATCTCTTGCTAGACTGCTGCTTACCGTGCTAAGCGAGTTCAAGAACTCGTTTTTTTCACGTTGCGATATAGCTCCTACTCTAGCTATGGAGTTCAAAACAGAAGTTGCTATAAATGCAGCGCGCGCTATACCGGCAAAACTAAGAGTTCCGTATCTTTTGCATTCTTCAATAAGCCAATAAATTTTATCTATACTTGCTAAATTTGAGCTTTTAAGCTCTTTTACTCTTTTGTCTAGTTCATTTATGCGCTCTAAATCTTTGTAAAATCTACTTTTTGGGCTTATTATATCAATCGTAAGATTTTTTAGAGAGTTTTTGATTTTTGTCTTTTCATCTGCCGAGAAATTATCCATATCTTTAAGTTTTTCATCTATATCGAATTCGTATGAGCTTAAAATAACCTCAAATTCGATTTTATCATGGTTTTGCGGACTGTTTTCTAACTTTTTTAACCAGTGATTTACTAGTTTTTCGCCTAGTTTATCGTCTATACTTTTTGGTAAAAATGAGTTAAAGCTAACTCTTGTATCTATATAGCAAAGTCCCGCAAAATCTATCATTAACGGAAATGAACGTAGATTTTTATAGCCGTAATTGTCTCTACCGTATGCCCAGATATTATCAGTGATAAGCTCCTTATAAAGGCTGATAGCAAGGCGTTTTGGGCGGAGTCCTAGGATTTCGGCCGGATTCCAATCTGGCATAATGCCAAAAATAGTTTTATCTCCTAGCAAATGAGGGCGTTTTAAGCTAAGTTTTTCAAATTTTTTAGCTATCATATCATGGATCAAGGTTAAATCATGCAAATTTTTGCTTTCATTTTTGACTATAGGACGTACTTGCAAAAGATAAAGCTCGTTTTTGCTAAAAGCAATTTCGATATCTATAAAAGCGTTATTATATAGATTTTCAAGTTCGTTTATCAAACAGATTATTTTTTTAAATTTAGGATTTTTGCTTACGTGGGATTTTAATATAACGGCCGTTCTAAAAAGTCCGTTGCCGTTTGTTAAATTTTTACTATCGCCGCTCTCATCATAGCTTATAGTGATGTAATTTGCATAGTTTAAAGCGCTCATGCAAACTGCAAAAAATTCTATATTTTCTAGCATCGGCTGGATAAAAATTTCATCATCATCATTTAAATAGCTAGATACGTCTAAAAGAGCAGTTTTTAAATTTGAAGCAGTAACGTTTTGGAGAGTTTCAAACTCTCCTGCGTGAGACGAGCTGCTGCTATCTTCTAAACAAGATGAACTTCTTACGATCAATTTTGTGTTAAATTTAGATAAAATTTCATTCATAACAAAATCTAAATTTGACATTATATACTTCTTCTTGTAGATTATAAGCGGAAGTATTTTAGCTGATTTTAAAATCGGTTTTAGGATCTCTAAATTTCTAGCTTTGGTTTGAAATTTCATCTTACTTTTGTTACGCTCCAAGCTCTTGTAGTATAGCGTATGTCAAACTCTTTTGGAAGTTCGCTTCTAAGTTTAGAGCAGATGCGTTCAAATAGTTCGCTTCCTTCTTTTGTTTCTAAATCCCAAAAGCTATTTTTTACGCTTTTCCATGCTAAGATATAGTTTTCTATGCTTTGATGAAAGTAGAAGTCTTGCTCTATGTAAAATATATCTTTAAAAAGCTTAGAATGGGCTTCTAAAATCGGTCTTTGATCTTCACGCCTAACTCCGCCGCTATAATCTTTGATAAAGTTTTTTATAATATCTTGCGCTATTTTTTGTATAGGGTCATTTAGATCTCTGTGATTCCACATGGCGCTCATAACTCCGTCTTTTTTTAGGATTCTGTGTGCTTCTTTTAGTGCTATGTTTCTGTCCATAACATTAAAGCTAGATCCAAAAGTAACCCAATCAAATTTATCTTCCATTAGCGTCGTATCGGTGCCGTTTGCTCTTACCCACGTTACATTTGGCAGACGTTGTTCGCCTATACTTCTCATGGCGTCATTTGGTTCTACTGCAGTCACTTTTAGTCCTATTTCATCTAACATAAGACTTAAATTTCCGCTTCCAGCACCGATATCAGCTACGCTCATATTTCCATACCCCCCCCATTTTGGCACGCATAAAATGCTAAAATATCAATTGCTTGTTTTGCGTAATTTGGTCTATATGAGTAGAATTCTGCGTGTTTTGTATAATCCCAATTTTGTTCTATTAGATCTTTTTGCATATTTTTTCCTTTTTTTATTTTTATTTGCTTTAAACTATATTTTAAACTCGTCCAAAGCAGACTGTTTTGATATATGCGGAACATAATACCAAGGGCAAATTTGCCTAAATTTTCATTAATTCCGTTATTTGGTACTTTTTGCTAGATAGGCTTTGATAGTGTATTTTACTTTTAATTCATCTAAGCCTGAGATTTTATCTTCTATCATTTTTAATATCTCATTCCACTTAGACTCTCCTCCAGCTTGCGCTTGTATATCATTTACACTTTGCCAAGCTCCTATATAGCGTTCTTTACTCATATTTTCTATATAAGGCATCGCCATGTACATACAATTTTTGAAATCTTTTGTGCTTTGTATAACTTCTATCCAATTTTTACTGTTTTGAGTGCCTGAGCTAACACGATTTAGATTTGGTAGTATATTTTTTATCTCGCACTCTATCTCATCAAAAACGGTTCCTTTTTCTATCTCTCTAGGATTCCATAGCGCACAAAAATATCCATCTTTTTTAAGTATGCGTTTAAACTCAGGAAGACTAAGAGTAGGGTCGGTCCAGTGAAAACTGCTAGCCATAAATAGTATATCTGCGCTATCGTTTTGTAGCTTTGTATCTTCACCGCTTCCTTTTATCCAAGTTACGTTTTCTACGGTTTTTTGTCCTATATCTCTCATCTCATCGTTTGGCTCTACTGCGACTATTTTTGCTTTTGGCGCTAACTCTTTTAAAATAGCAGTTAATTTTCCTGTTCCGGCTCCTACTTCTGCGATACAAAAATCATCTTTGAAATTCGCACATTTTAATATATTTTTGATAAGTTCATAGTTGTAAGCCGGTCTATTGTGATAGAACTTTGCTACTTCGCTAAAATCTCCTTGTTTCAATACTAATCCTTTAATTTAACGGTTAATTACTTTGTAATTTTTCACTTTTTTGACGTTTTAGTAAAGTTAATATTTTATCTAAATTCGCCTGCAAATTTGAAAAATCTGAACTGTCCAGCGTAATATCGGCATTTGGCTCATCATACTTGATATCTACGCCGACTACGTTTTTTATCTGTTTGCTAAGCGCACCGGTATAAAGCCCTTTTTGATCGCGTTTTACTAGTTCCTCAAATTCACATTTTAAATAAATTTCGATATATTTTTCATCTAAGCGTCGGTTGAAATTATAATTTTGCTCAAACATAGAAATAGCAGTGCAGATTACCGTAAATCCTTGTTTTGATAGCGCATTTGCGAGTCTTGCTTTTTGCATTGCGATTTTGATACGAGAATCTTTATCATAATTAACGCTTCCAAATACCTCTCTAAATTCGTCACCGTCTATATAAATGGAGTTTTGCAGTCGATTACGCAACTCTTTTGCCAAAGTCGTTTTTCCGCTGCCTGCTAATCCCATTATCCAGATAATCACCGGTTCTCCTTTGTTTTTATACTATTTTATGGTTTTATTTTATCAAGTATAAACTGAGCAATAGCTTCACTTGAGTGCCCAAGGTTGTAAATTTCACTATTTCTGTAGTTTAAAATACGCTCCTTCCATTCATCTAAATTTAGATTTTCTATGTTTTGTATCAGTTCATCTGCGGTTCTAGATACTATATGCAAGTTTTTATCTGCCAAACTCAGTGTTTTACCATTTATGGTTTCTATTTCAAATTTATCTCCCATTATATCTGTTGGATAAAATAACAAACAAGGTCTAAGCGTGGTAAACGGAAAACTAAATATGGTTGATGAATAGTCCCCTATAGCGCACATAGATTTTTGTAGAGTTTGGTTGGATATTTTTGGATCGGTATCGTAGGTAAAGTTTTTGCGACCTAAAAAGTGGTTTTTTATTTCTAAATTGTCGCTATTGTTTTCAAAGGTCGGGACAGGGCGAAATATAACTTCATATCCTAAATTTAAAAGTTTGTCCATAACTTCAATGATTTTTTCGTACGCTTTAGAATGTCTAAATAGCACCAAAACACACTTTTGAGGATTATTCGGAATGTATGATTTTATCTGTTCATCAATACTCGGATAGCCTAAGTTTAAAAGTTTAGCTTTGCTATTTAGGGCATTAAAGTATTTGTGATCGCTTTTCATCATCGCCACGTAGTAGCAATCCACTGCACTGCCAAAAGTATCTATACTCTCTTGTTTTGAGATATAGCAAATTTTATGCGTGAAAATAAAACTTCTAAGCATGGTAAGATGATGCGAAAATACCATTGCAAATGAGTTTTTATGAGTAAAACATACGTTTTGATAGCTTAGATTTACGCTTGAAAGAACGATTTTAAATTTATAGTATTTTAGAGAGTTGGTCGGTATCAAAATGTTTGAAAGCCCCATAAATCCTTTGTCGTTTTTATAATTTTGTATGTAGCTATTTACTATGAAGGTATTTACTTTATTTTTTAACAAAATATCAAAAATACTGCCGTAGTGTCTATTTTTAAATAGCGCTGTAGTAAGGATCGCCACGCTATTTTCTAAGTTTATATTTTCAAATTTTAAAAGTTCATCTGCTATAAACTCAAATCCGTCAGCCCATTTTATATTTAGATTTTCTAAATTTGAAATGAGTTTTTTTCTAACGGCTCTAGTCTTATGTGAGCAACTATCGCAAGCCAAAAGAACAGGGCTATTTTGCTCTATACCCCCCCATTGGCTTTTATGAATTTCAAATTTGATTCTAAACTCATAGAATCTTTAAAATCATCCAAAAAAGTATATGAATGACCTAACAGATCAAGATTGTGAGCGAGCATTTTTGAATGTCCACCGTTTGGGTATATGAAATAGTGCATTTGTCTCCTTTAATCTAATAAATTTTTTCTTAGTTTTAACTGCTTTAGATGATAGTTTTGTATGAATTCTAGTATATCATCATAAGAGTACATTTCATTTTGTATGTAGTATTCTATCATTTTTTTATGTAATTTTTGAACATTGCTATCATTTTGTAAAATTTTTACCATTTGTAAAGCGCTGTTTAGATCGGTTAATTCGATATGTAGGTTTTTATTATAAAAGTTGTTTTTTAAGTTTGTTCTATTTTTAGTTATACTAGGCGGAATCAATAATATACTAGGTTTTTTAGTTATCAGCGCGTATGTGTAATTCAAGCTGCTTCTAAATTCAACTAAAGTTATACTTCGTTTAAGCTCATCAAGACTTAGATGCGGTTTTGTGTATAGAACGAAGTTTTGATATTCGCTAAGATTTTGTATATCTTTTTCATATGTATTTAAAAGTTCTTTATGCTGATAGTGAGCTTTAAAAAGAACTCTAAATCCGTTTTCTAAAAGTATTTTGGCAAATTTTACTAACATATCTTTAAAACCATAACGTTTATTTTCAGTAATAGGAATGATGATTGTATCTGTATGTTGCGTCCAAGAGTAATTTTTCATATCGTTTTCTATACTTTTATACCCTAATTTCAGCAACCCCCCCCCATTGTTAAATTTAGAAAAAGCAGGCTTTAGAGTTTCGTAAAATTCTTTAGCGTGAGCTAGCGTAAAGCTGTCCATTCTACTAGCCATAAATCCTATTTTTTCATAAATATCTTCTTTGCTATGATAAAAATCATGAAATGCTCCAACATAATAATAGTTTCCAAGAACAAATGTTTTAACATCTGGCATATTGTATCCAAGTTGATAATCACTAGATATATAGCATGTTACAAAATCAAAATATGAAAGCCACCAAGAGCTAGCCATAACTACATTTTTAAATCGCTTTTTAGCTTCTTTATATGCTGTTTGATTTTGGGTAAAATATACTATTTGCGAGTTTAGCTCATATCCGTTATATGGGATATTTAGGTATTTGTCATTGATATTTTTTTCAAGAATTACTCCTATAGAGTATCCAAACTTATTTTTATAAATTTCATTTAGCTTTTTGGCTATAAGAGATATACCATCACAGTAGTTTGCGATAGCAAATTTTTCTAAATTTGATATAAGGTTTTGCTCATGAGTTTTACTAGCTAGCAAAATAATATCATCTTTTTTAATAATTTTTTTTCTATTTTCTAGACTAGTTTCATAATCACTGTCATCTATAAAAATAGGCTGTTTATTATATAATTTTTCTATATGGAATGCTAGAATTTTAGCGTTTATGCCGCTTGGATAGATAAAAATTTTACTCAATTTATCTCCGATGTTTTTAAGCGTTTTATTATTACTTTAGAAATTTTTTCATTTGCATACTTTGTGCAGTGCAGCCAATGGTCATAAAAACAGATTTCAGACTCATCTTTTATAATCTCATTTAGATCCGTATAATTTTTTAAATTTAAACTTGTTTTGTTAAACTCATCTATAAAATTATTTGTTGTTTTTAAAATTTCATTTTCTATGCTATGTGGTTTATTTAGCTCTTGCTCACTAGACGTTAAATACTTTTTCTTACTTAAAAACGGTTGTAAAAATCCTAAAAATAATCCACCATTTGCATTTACCACACTATAAAATTGAACATATCTATCATAAAGCGCATTGCAAATTTCTTTTAAATTTGGTGGCTCTTTAACTAATTTTTTAAGACTATAAGTATAATCCAGATATAGAGGTAAGCTACTTTTAAATAGTTCTTTAGTATCTACTTCGCTGATACTTGTGTTGTAGATGATAGAATGATTTTTTAACAGTATTTCATCTCCTAACATAGCATGAAAGTAGTCCGTACCTCCAAAAAAACTCATGACCACATCAGGTTTGAGCTTATAAAATAGAGCATTATAAACAAGCAGTTGTTCGTATAAAGTTGCACCATGTATCGCAGCGTTGATCACTATTTGGTTTTTTAAATTTACTTTTATAAAATCACTAATTCCACCTTTGTCCGTTTTTAGCCAGTCATGTCTTATAAAGCTATTTCCAAACAGCACAATTAGTTTTTTATCTCTATTTTGCAGCTTTTCAAAGTCTATTTTATCCTTAAAATAAAAGCTTCTGCTATCACAATTAGCATTATAAGATACGCTAAATCCCGGATAATTTATATTAAAAGTTTTTGTATTTATAGATGATGTTTTGTAGAGTTTTCCAAATATATCTAGATCTGCATATTTTTCATCTATTGATTTTCTTTTATTTAACATCTCTTTATCGAAATTTGCTCTAAATTCAAAATAGATAGTTTTTAGTTCTTTGAGTCTATTTTGTATCTTTTCTAAGTCGAAATTTTTTATCAAATTCAGATCAAATTTATTTGAAATAAAGTTTAAAAACAGATCGCTCGGTTTTTCCATAAAAATAGGTGCAAAATGTATGATATTTTCAGGAAATATTTCGCTGAGATTATCTTTGATATTTTTATAAGTATTTTTATTTGCCACGCTTACTAATATAGAATCAAATTTACTGTTTTTGAGTGTTTTGATAAACTGTTTTTGATAGTTTAACTCACTTAACATATCATCGTACACATAAACTTCATCAACAAATTGTTTCATAAATTCGTAGTTATTTTTGCCTATAAATCCATATGCGTATATCAAAATTCTCATTTTATTTCCTCAATTTTTTTGCTTATAAATTTAGCTATTTTTTCGCTTGCATATGGAGTATAATGCAAAGATGTACCATAAAAACATCTATTGATTTCATCACATAAGCATTTATTTAGATCAAAATAGTATGATAGGTTTTTGGTTGTTTTATTAAATTCATCGATGAATTCATCTGCTTCTCTAGCTATTATTTCATCTAAGCTATCTTTAAGTAGTATAGTTTTTTCATCTTCGTCTAAATTAATTTTTTTAATGGCAAATGGTTGCAACAAAGCGATAAATTTACCGTTATTGCTATTGACTATATTATAAAATTGAATCAGTCTTTCATACAATGCTTTGCATATTGCCGAATTTTCTGGATTAAACCTTTTTTTTATCGTATAAACAAAGTCAGAATGTATAGGAAGATCGCTTTTATACAACTCTTTTGCGGTTGTCTCATTGTTCATAGCAGCGTAAATGATAGAGTGACGTTTTAACAATATTTGATCTTGAACAAAAGCTTCTATATATTCTGCGCCTCCAAAAACCGTAAGAACAAATTCCGGTTTAATTGTATAAAATAGTGCATTATATATATTTATTTGTTCAAATAATGTAGATCCGTTGATTCCAAGATTTAAAACAGTATAGTTTGGCAGGTATTTTTGTAAATATTGTACAATATTTCCGCCTCCGATTTCATCTAAATAATCAGCTCTTAACCCGCAGTTGCCAAACACTATCACTAATTTTTTATCTCTATTTTGCAGTTTTTCAAAGTCTATTTTATCCTTAAAATAAAAGCTTCTCTCATCGCATCCAGATGAGAACATTACATTAAATCCCGGATATGAGATTGTTTTGCATTTTGGGAGTATTTTTCCTGTTTTGTAAATTTTTTGAAATATATCTAAATTCGGGCATTTTAAATCAAAATCTTCTCTTTTTTGCAGTGCGGATCGATCAAAATTTATCCTAAATTCACGATATTGATCTTTTAATTGCTCTATGTGCTTTATAATGTTATCTAAATTATAATTTTCAATAAGTTTTTTGTCAAATTTATCGGCGATAAAGTTTAAAAACAGATCGCTCGGTTTAGTAAGGATTATGGGCGCAAACTTTATTATATTTGATTCAAAATGCGCAGATAACTTATTTTTGATATTTTTATAAAGTTTTTTATCTGCTACGCTTACTAAAATTATATCAAATTTTATTTCACTGTCTAAATTTTTGATAAAATGTTTTGACAATCCTGACATATTTAACATATCATCATACACGTAAACTTCATCAAAAAATTGTTTCATAAATTCGTAGTTATTTTTGCCTATAAATCCATATGCGTATATCAAAATTCTCATTTTATCTCCTTTATAAATTTGTTATAAACTCAGCTATAAATTTGCTCGAGTTTTTTATATTGTATATCTCATCATTTCTATAATCTAAAATTTTCTTTTCCCACTCTTCTAAATTTAGATTTTGCACGGCATCTAAAACTTCATTACCCGTCTTTGCTACTATGTGCAATCTATCGTCGTTAAATTTATATATTTTATTATTTATTTTTTCTTCTAAGCATTTTTGTAAAATGGTATCTGGATAAAATAGTATTGCTGGGCGAAGGTTTGTAATCGGCAAAGTATAGGCAAAAGAAGAATAATCAGTTACGATACATATCATTTTGCTTAGTGTGTCCATAGAAAATTTACTCTGCTTTATGCCTTTGTAATTCATATCTATTGTAAAATTTTCTATGTTTTCAAACTCAGAAGCAAAATCTTGAAATTCTTTATGACCGCAGTCTTGAGGATGGGGTCTAAAATGCAGCTTATATCCTAAATTTAATAGTTTTGAAGCAACTGGTTTTAGCAGATGCAAAACTCTTTTGCTTCTAGTTGCAAGAAGAATAGTGTCTGGCGTCTGTTTTTTAATCGCTTCATAGTTTTTTATATTTTCATCAAGAGGCGGATAACCGGCTTTTATAAATTTATTTGTCTCGTATCCATAAAGCTCTTTAAAATAATCCATGGCCATTTGATAATTTGTTTTTGATGAGACGAGTATGTACGGCATATTCTCGTTTATGTTGAATTTAATAGCGCATTTTTTATATTTGCTATTTATATCATCGTATGCTAAATAACCGTTTGGAAATGTGTATGCATGAGCCATTACGATAATCTTATGATTGAGAGAAAGTAAAATTTTACCATCAGAAGTTTTATTAGTTGTAGATAGTATAATCTGCAAGCTGTTAAGATATTTTATATGTTCAAAAGGCATAGCGAATGTATTGTTTAAAGATTTGTTATTATTTAATTCGTCATAGGTAGAAAAAATATAAACGATATTTAATTTGCCCGATATACTGTTAAGATATAAGCTTGAGTATCGTTTGTCTACCCTTCCATACATATGCAAACCAAGAGTTTTATTTTTAGGATTTGTAGCGCTTTTTATATATGAATTTAGCTCATCCATGATATATATAAAACCATCTTCGCATGCCAAACCAAGGTTTTCCACTTTCGTTCTTAGTTTATCTTTTAGCTCTATAGACTCTTGACAAAGTGAGTCACAAGCTAGAAGTATCGGATTACTCATCGACCCCCCCCCCATTGTCTTTTATGAATTTTAAATTTGATTCTAAACTCATAGACTCTTTAAAATCATCCAAAAAAGTATATGAATGGCCTAACAGATCAAGATTGTGAGCGAGCATTTTTGAATGTCCGCCGTTTGGATATATGAAATAATGTTTTGTCATCTGTTTTCCTTGATTTTTCGTGTTATAAACTCAGCTATAAATTTGCTCGAGTTTTGGTAATTATACATTTCATCTTTTATATATTTATCTACTAGACTATTATCAAACTCAAAAGCTTTTCTAGCGGATTTAACCATATCTCCATTATATAAAATATGTAGTCTTTTGTCAAAAAAACTGATATCTTCATATTTTTGCGTCTGTTGTACGCATAAAATAACTGGATTTTTAAACGTTATCGCATACGTATAAGATAGACTCGAAGTATCGCTAAAACAGCAAAAAGTACTATTGGTGAGAGGATTTATGACATTTTTGTTATCGTCATAAAAGAAGTTTGGATGATTTTCTAATTCTTTTTTTAAATTTAAAAACTCTTTGTCAAAAATTTGAGCAGGATGAGGTCGCAAAATAACTTGAAATTTATTTAATAATTTTTCTACCTGCACTTTAAATGTATATAAAAATTCTGTATTATTTATAGCCAAGAGTATTTTATTTTTTGGATCTTGAGTTTTTGAATTTAAGTTGGGTAATAGATCAAACATAGGATATCCGGCTTTTAAACATCGATTTTTAAAAGCAGTTTTTAGAATTTTATAGTTAGATTTTGTGCTTGCGCAGACAATCAGATTGTTATTTCTAGCTAGTTTGTTAAAAAAATGTTCATCAAGAGGTCGTTTTCTCTGCGCCAAACTAGCAATCGGGTATATAAAAGCATGTGGAACTATGAGCTTTTTATGTGAACTTTTCAGTGACATACAAACCGTGTGGGTAGATATGAAAATTTTGCAGATATTCGTATTTAACATATAGTAAAACGGTGCTATAATCGGGTTTAAATTTTTAAACATACCCCCCCCCGAAGCGTCATTTTCATCTACAAAATAAGCTATTTTCAACCCGTTTTGTTTCATAAATTTATCTATATTGCCAAGATGTTTCGAGTTCGCAAACGAGCTTAAAAAATATATGACGTCCGGTTTTTCGCCTAGCATTTTTATATAGTAGCTGCTTAGTTTTGAGACCAAGTTTTCTAAGTTTGCATTTAGCATTTTATATGCATTTGATCTATTTTTAAAAAACGAGATAAAAAATAGGGCAAGTCGTAAAACGCTTGATTTCAGCAGATAATTAATATCATTTAGCTCATTTAAATTTAAAATTTTATTAAAAAATGAGCTTATAAATGTTGTAAAATCATATCTTTTAAAGCCTTTTGCATTATCAAAAAGCTTTTTAAAAAGAACTTTATCAAAACAAGATATCAATATAAAGCTGTTTTTATTAGGTGAGATTTTACTTATCTCGTGACCTGGTATATTGTCATCCAAAATACTTATAAATTCAGCTTTTAAACCATATTCATCTATAAGCTCAGTGAGTATATATTTAGCATAAAAAGCATCTTCATTGTTTGGATAGATGTAAATTTTATTCAATAGTTAAACCTTCTATCTCTTTTGCGATTGCTTCTGAGCTTTTTCCAAGATTATAAATTACCGTTTTTAGATAGTTTTTTATCTTTTTGGTATCGGCATATTTTGCTTCTTGAACGGCTTTTAATCCAGTATCTAGATCATACGCTATTAAATGCAAATTTTTATTATAAAATGGATTGCTTGATTTTAAGTAATATTTTTTTGGATCAAAGATTAAAGCTGGTCTATTTGTGGCAAATGCGAATGTAAATAGCATCGATCCATAATCGCTAATTAGTAAAAAACAGTTTAGTAATTCATCCATATCTACAACGTCTTTACGGTCTATTATAAAATTAGTATATTTTTTAAATTTTGATATAAAATTTGTATTTAGATTATTACTAATGTGTTGTGGTTTGGGTCGGAATATTATAGTTTCGTTGTTGTCTAATAGACTTTTTATGAGAGGCTCTATGCTTTCATATATAAGCGCATTGTTATCTATGCTTAAAAATATATTTTTAGGATTTTTCGGTATATTTTTTATCTGAGATAATTTACAATCCAAACTCGGATACCCAACTTTAGCTAGTTTAACCTTGTATTTATCAAGCCCGTACTTTTTTAAATATTCTAAAGCTATAGTGCTGCTGATGCTTAATGTACATTCAAGTTTTTTAAAACATTCCGGGTTCATTCCGCTCAAAAAAGCATGACTGATAAAGAACTTTTTTGAGTTACCTCTTGTAAATACTCCTGCGCTTGGCGTTACAAAAACTTTACAAATCGATAAATGATGCAGTATATGCCACGGCAAACAAACTTTAGGATTTAAACTTTTGTACTCATCCGGACAGCTTCCATCAATGCTGCTTATGCAGTAAATTATTTTTAAATTTAATTTATTTATATTGTCAGCGATACCATAAGTATGGCTTTTGTAATCTCTTTTGTGATATAAAATTCCCACGTCAAATATCTTTTTACCCATTTTATTTATGTAGTGGCTGTTTATTTTATTTAAGGCATTATCGCAAATACGCATAAGTTTTTTAAATTTAGGCTTTTTGGGCTGGAAAATTTCACTAAAGAATAGGCTTATTTGTAGGGCTTTATTAAACGCTAAATCCTCATCTTTATAGTCATCTATATTATCTTTTTTAAGGGTACTTAAGAGAAGTTTTATTGTAAATAGATGCGCATTTTTCAAATTTATATTTTTCAAATTCGGTTTTTTATCTATATATAGTATAAAAGCTGTTTTATCTATAATTTCACTAGATTTATTTATATATCCCAGCAATATTATATTATTATAAATATCGCTAAGCCATTTTAAGACATAATGTAGATTTTGTTCATAATATCCGTTTTTGTAGATATAGACTTTTATAGCCATATAATCCCTATTTTACCGTCATCTTTACTATTTTTATTTTGTTTTATAACATCCCATGCTCTAGTCATATTTCTATTATAATTTATATCATCGAATGCTATTACTGAGCCTTCATTCATAAATGGTAAAATTTGTTCAAAATACCCTATAGTAGCATTTTTATCGTGATGACCATCTATAAATGCAAAGTCTATTTTGTCTATTTTTGGAAGCAGTTTAGGCAAAGTGTCGCTAAATTTACCTACAACTATTTTTATATCGTTAAATTTAAAAAAATCAAAGTTTTCTTTAGCAAAATTCGCTAAGTTCAGATCTCCTTCAAGAGTATAAATACTTGCTTTATTAAACGCAGCTTTAAATAAAATACTAGAAAATCCAAGACAGCATCCAAGCTCCAAAATGATCTTTGGTTTTAAATCTCTAATTGTGTCAAAAAGCAGTTTTGCATTCTCATTTTTTACACCGATATATGCAAAATCTTTTAGTGTTTTTGTGCATTTCACACCTATATCCATCATTTCAGGACTTCTATTTTCATCTCTTGCCCCGGCACCATAATCATTAAACACAAACTCATCGGCGCGAACAAAAAGCTCGTCTCTCCTAGCATTTATTTGTTGCAAAATATCTTCAAATAGAGTCATCTAAAATAGCCTTTGAAATTTGATCTATATTGAATTGCATATCACCAAATATCGCCTTAGATGTTTCATTTCTTTTAGACGTTATGCTAAGTGCGATATTTACTAGTTCATTTACCGAATCCGCTTTTTGCATAAGACCCTTATCCATCAGCCATTTATCGTAGTGGCTTATAAAACTTCTAGTTGATATCGTAGGCGTTCCAAAGTAACAGCTTTCTGAGTTAAGTGTTCCGCCTCCGCCTATGAAAAGATCACTAAATGCCAGCAGATGCTGAACTTCTATCTTTTTATCGATCACGCAAGCATACGGAAACATATCTTTTAAAGGCAGACTTTCGTAACGGGGAATTATAATTATATTTGCATTTATTTTATCTTTTATACTATCTAATCCGTCATAAAGTATAGGAAATTTTGCTTTTACATATGATGCTTTAAACTCCTCTTCTCTTACTACGATAGTTGGTAAATTTATATCAAGTCCATGCGAATTTAAAAAATTATCAAAAAATTCTCTATCTGGCTTAAAATCTTTTAACCACGCTACGACATCTAAAAACGGATATTCAAAAATCTGTTTATCCTCAAGCCCAAATCGTAAAAATATCTCGTTTGGCACCATAAATGGACGAAATGCACGATTTGATAGAGGTAAAGTAAGACGAGCTTGAGGAAGAGCTTTTGTAAAGTCTGTGTTATAGTCAGATAGCGGAATATCATAAAAATTTATTATCGGAATACCAAGCCCAAATGCTACGCGGTTAGCATCTACGCTACAAAGGCAGACTAATTTTTCTATATTTTTCTCTGCTATAAACTCCATAAGTTCATTTTGCCTATTTAAACTAGCTTTTAGTTTTCCATGCAGACTTTCACCACCAAAGCCTCCTCGATTTGTGAATTTAATACCATGCAGCCTTAAAAGTGCCGCTACTTCATCATATCCCAAACTTTCTCTAGCGGTGATTAATACTTCGCGCCCCATGCTTTCAAATTTTTTTATAAGCGGTTTAAAAAACATAACCGATTTTGGGGTAACAAGATCAAACCATATCATATTTTGTACCTTTTTTTTAGCCAAATAGCAAGATGTAAAAGTGTCCATAAATGCTGTTTAAATCTACCGCCAATGGCTTTTTGGTAGAGTATTTTAACAAAATCTTCATTAAATAAAGGTATAAATTTATTTATGCTTAAAATTTCATTTACTATATTATCACCCATTTCGTCTATTACCCACTCTATAAATGGAGAGCTAAAACCTTTTTTCTTGCGTTCTATAGTCTCTTTTGGAAGATAATTGTATGCGATAGATTTTAGAATTTCTTTATTTGTTGTTTTAAATTTGATCCTATCTGGTATGCTAAGACTAAATTTGACTAAGTTTATATCGAGAAACGGTGAGCGAATTTCAAGAGAATTTGCCATGCTGGCTCGATCGATTTTAGTAGTTAAAACCTCACTAACCCATATTTTAAAATCAATATAACTCATCTGTTTTAGACCATCATAGCCGTTTTTATAATAAGAAAGTTGTTCGTAAATAGTTTGATTTTTCAACAAGTTTTCTTTTTGGTATTTCGTAAAAACCTCTCCGGCTGAGCCGTAAATAGGCAAGTTTAACTCTTTTCTGCGCAGGTATTCATAATCTTTACTGATAAGCGGATAACTCTCTTTGTTGAGATTTTTTTGGTAAAACTCAAGAACTCTAAAATATAGATCATATCCCATAAAACACTCATCGCTACCCTCGCCACTCAATGCTACTTTGTATCCATTTTCATGTATTTTTTTGCTCAAAAAATATGTCGGGATAGTCGCAGAGTCAGCCAAAGGCTCATCAACAAAATCGTAAAATTTCTCAAATATATCAAAAAAATCTTTTTTCCCAAGCTCGATTCTATGATGATTAGAACCTATATATTTGGCTACGTTATTTGCCCAGCTTGTCTCATCGTAAGTCTTGTACTCATTAAATCCAAGGCTAAATGTATCAAAATTATTGCCGTACTCTTTTGCATATAGAGCACATAGAAGTGAGCTATCAAGTCCTCCTGAGAGCAAAAACGATACAGGAACATCACTTCTAAGTCGAATTTCAAGTGAAGTTTTAAGTAAATTTAAAACTTTATTTTTAGCTTCATCAAAATTTATATTTTGCGTTTTAATGTCATCTAACGTTTCAAATTTATAACTATTTAACTCGCCGTTTTTGTATGTAAATGCGCTTCCTGCTTCTATCTTAAATATATTTTTATAAAAAGTTTGTGTTTTAGTTGGACTCATAAAACTAAGATAGCTATCAATCGCATCCAAATTTGGCTCCGGAGTAAAATCAAGCAGTTCTAAAATAGCATTTATACGGCTGGAAAATATAAAATTCCCGCCATAATTATAATAAAACAGAGGTTTTTTACCGAATGTATCTCTGGCACCAAAAAAGCTATTATCGCGCTCATCATATATCACAAAAGCAAACATTCCATTTAGTTTATTTAAAAATCCTTTTCCATACTTTTGATACATATGAAGCAAGATTTGCGTATCGCTTGTAATACTTATATTTTCACTATTTGCCAATTCTTTGTAGTTGTAAATTTCACCGTTAAAAACTATGGTTAAGTTATCTTTTTTCATCGGCTGAGATCCACAAGAGCTAAGGTCGATTATACTAAGTCTTGTGTGACCTAAAGTAGCATTTTTTGCTCTGTAAATTCCGCTGTTATCAGGACCTCTGTCTTTGAGTAAATTCAGAGCCTTTTGCAAGTTTTTATTTTTAGAGTTTATACCGATTATTCCGCACATTTTAAGACTTTGGCTATTAAATTTTCGTATTGTTGCATTGTAGTTTTTATATCGAATTCCTTTACTTTTTCCCACTGTTTAGTTTCTAAATCGTTTAAAATTTGAGGCGAGTTTAAAATTTCTTTTAATTTTAATGATAATGCAGCTATATCGCCTTTTTTTATCAAATCATTTTTATCAAATATCTCATCTGCGCCGTCATAATCATACGCCAAAACGGCTTTTTTTGCAGCCATTATCTCTAAAACTGAGTTTGAAAATCCTTCATAATAGCTTGGCATTATCGCCATTTTGCACTCATTTATGTAGTCTTTTGGGTTGATAAAACCTGTTAATTTCACTCTGTTTTCTAAATTTAGACTTTGGATTAAGCTTTGCAGCTCTAGCTTTAGTACACCGTCACCTATTATAAAAAGGTCCTCTTTTATATCGTCTTTTATGAGTGAGTAAGCTTTTATAAGATCTTTTTGACCTTTTTGAGGATGTAGACGACCTAAGTTTATGATGAAGTTCTTCTTGGGATTGTTTATTTTTGGATTTATAGTAATTCCATTGTAAATATGATAAGCTTTTATACCTAAATCCATCAACTCTTTTTGTATAAATTTGCTTACGCATATGACATAATCGGCATTTGAATAGAGATTTTTTATATTTTTTATATAGAAATTTTTATCTAAAAGATGAATTTTGTTGTTATAATTACCTGAAAAACTAACTCTCGAAGAGATAACCTTTTTGCATTTAAATTTAGTTTTTAAAGCGATTATATTATTATAATCCTCAAACGATATAAGCAAATCCGGTTTTAATTTTGATAGTATTTTATCAAGTTCATTGGTTCTGTATTCAATAAGCCACTGCCCGATACTAGACTTATTAATATCTATTTTTACGCTATTTATCTTTAAAATATTTTCAAATTTATAAAATTCGTCTTTGTCGCTTTCGCATAAAATAATAACTATTTTAAATATATTTTTAAAATGATTCGCTAATGTTATAACCGATTTTTGAACGCCTCCAGCACTTAGATTTTGCGTAAATATAGCTACGGTTCTCATATGCCGCAAACCGCATAAATTTCGGCCGAATTTCTTGGAAGCAGTGAGCTAAGTGAGCTTAAGGCATCTTTAAATTCCGGCTTAAATGCTGTAAGTTGAGAATCGGTAAGCGGTTTTAGCTGTACTCCTTCCATACTGATTAGTTTTAACCCTGATTTTAAAATATCGCTTTTTAAAGTATCAAAGTCATACACTTTTTCATGGCCGCTTGAAATATCGTTTTCATTGAATTCATAAGGAGAATTTAAAAAACCCATTTTTACACCGATTAGCCTATGTAAGGAAAGCGCATTTGGAACTACAATGTGTAAAAATCCATCCGAACTTAGCCAATTTTTAATGATAGATAGCAGCTCACTACCATCTTTTATATGTTCTAAACTATCAGTGAGTAGTATATCGCTATATAAATTTTGCGGCTTGAAATCTTGCCAAAGAGATTTTATAAATTTAGCTTTTTTAAGATACGGATCTTCTTCTATCAGATGTGAAATTTTGTCATTCATATCCACTATATCGAGATTTTCACTCCATCTAGCCAAGATCGCCGATGTAGCAGCTCCGTCACTGCCTAGCTCTAGAACATTTTTGCCCTTGAAGTTTTTTAGTATCATTTCATAGGCGTATTTTTTTGTACGTAAGTACTCGCAGTAGGCGGGTCTTGAGCTATGTTTTTTCATATATTCGGTGATGCAAATTTCTAAAATTTCTCTTTTATCCACTACTTTTCCTTTAACTTTTCTAATATAAAATTCGCTATAAACTCACTTGAATGCCCGAGATTATAAACTTCATTGTTTCTATAAGATCTAATTTTTTCTTGCTCATATAAATCATCTTTTTTGGCTTCTAACTCTTTTAAATTTAATAATATTTCATCAAAATTTGTAGCTTTAAGATGTAAATTTTCATCAAAAAATGTTTTACCATAAATTTCTTTATCTAAAATACTGTTAGGCATAAATAAAATAGCTTTTCTAAGCGTAGTTAAAGGGTAGGTGTGAGCTATACTAGAATAATCTGTTATAAGAGTAAAAGAGTTTTCAAATGAATGAATTACGTCATCTGAGCCGTCATCGTATATTATGCTTTTATTATCAAGCTCACTATAACATTTAAAGTCATTTTCTCCCGGTTTTAGTCTTATAATGATCATATATCTGTTCTTGATCAAGAATTTAACTAACTTTATAGTATCTTTGGCTACTGCATTGCTTTGAAAAAATGATATTAGTATATATTTTGGGTTTTGTTTGTGTTTGTATTTATCTATATTTTTATCTAAACTCGGATAACCGGCTTTTATAATTTTCATATTAAAATTACTCATTCCCCCCCCCATTTGCCAAGTATAAATCCAGCTATAAACTCACTTGAATGCCCGAGATTATAAACTTCATTGTTTCTATAAGATCTAATTTTTTCTTGCTCATATAAATCATCTTTTTTGGCTTCTAACTCTTTTAAATTTAATAATATTTCATCAAAATTTGTAGCTTTAAGATGTAAATTTTCATCAAAAAATGTTTTACCATAAATTTCTTTATCTAAAATACTGTTAGGCATAAATAAAATAGCTTTTCTAAGCGTAGTTAAAGGGTAGGTGTGAGCTAGACTTGAGTGATTTGTGATAACAGTAAAAGAGTTTTTAAATGACTCTATAGGCGAACTAGATCCATCAAAAATAAAATTTAAATTTGATATTGAATATAGTTTTTTCATATTTTCTTTGAAAGCTGGATGAACTCTTGCTATGACTTTATATCCATTTTCTAGTAGTACTTTTGCAAGATTAAACGCACTGTTTTCATCTATTGCGTCATCAACAAAGGCTATCATAACCCACTCTTTTTTACAGTCGTTGCTGTAGTTCTCTAAGTTTTTATCTATGCTTGGATAACCAGCTTTGACGATAATTGAATTATATATTTTTTCGCATATTTCATAATCTTGCTTATTTCCTATTAAATTTATATTATTTTTATTTTTTAGTAAATATCCATTTAGCTCTTGCTTTGGATTATCAGATATTATAGGTAAAACTCTGGGCGTACAATAGGCGTGCTCTATAAAATAAAGTTTTGTATTGTTGGATACTTTCATATTTGCCGATGATAGTATATTTGGTAAGAAATCTAAAAAATGCCATAGATAGTAGTTTAATATTATAATAAATTTTTTATTCGGATCTTCTTTGTAGTATTTTGTCTGGAAAATATATATCAAATTTAGCCCATTTTGTTCCAAAATAGATGGTATTTTGTATAAGTGTTTCATATTTGAAAAGCTAACATCTATTCCGCCCCATATTTTTATATTTTTGAATTTATTTTTATAGTAGTTGTTTATAAAATTTCCATATTGATTAAAAAATTTGACAAATTCGGATCTTGAAGTACTATTTTGATCTAGACAGTTTGTTATTCCAAATAATTCAGCTAGAATGTCTTCATAACTATGATTTGGTTTATCAAATTTAAACTCAGTTTTTAGTATATCCAAACAGTATAAAACGCCATCTATGTGATTAAAATTACCTTTTAAATTTAATTTGTCTATTATTTGATTTGGGTTTTTTGCTATGCATATCAATACTATATCGTTTTTGCTATCTATATTAGTGTGATTTAAAGAAATTTTATTATTACTATCATCTATAATGTCATATTGTAAATTAAATAATTTTAAGCATTTTTCTATGCTTTTGCCAAAATTTCCATATGGATAGATATATATCACTACTTTTCCTTTAACTTTTCTAATATAAAATTCGCTATAAACTCACTTGAATGCCCGAGATTATAAACACTTTTATCACGGTAAATTTCTAAACTTTTTTCATTGCTACTTTGCATAAGATCCGCTATATTTTCCACTAAGCTCTCTTTAGTAAAGCATTCTATTTGATAAGAAGTATCTGGCCAGCTCACGCTATACCCCCCCCCATTAAAATATCTGCCAAATGGAGCAAAAATAACACTTTTTCTAAGATATGTTAGAGAAAAAGTGTGAGATATGCTAGATAGATCGCTTACTAAAACTTTTGTTTTGTTTAGAATATCGTAATTTGTCATATCGTCTATTAACAGATTAAATTTTAATTTTAATTTATTCAGCTTTTGCATCATATTATGATTTTTATAGTATGCGTGATATCGGAGCGCAACTTTTAAATTTCGCTTTTTGAGATCATTTAAAATCCATTCCAGGTCGCTATGATTTAATAAATCATCTAAAAAACTATAAGCGAATAGAACTATATCTGCATTTTTGCTTGTTTTTTTATTTGCAATATTAAAATCAAGACTAGGATATCCGGCTTTTACTACTTTTTGTAATTGGTCAAAACTATCATTTAAATTATCTTTTAAAATCTCATTTTCCAAATTTGAGCTAATAAATATATAATCCAAATCTCTAAAATATACGTTTTGTATATACTGTTTATAGCTATCGTTACTTCTGAAAAATCTAGTTGCTACTAAAAATGGGTGAAAAGAGTGTGGTAAAAATGCTACAGTACTTTTATAAGTGCGAAAACTAGGGTAGTTGAGAGTAAGTATAAAGTCGCTATTTGCTACTAGTTCAGTAAGTACGCTAGGCACTATTAGACCGTTTTTTATGGAGTCTTTATTTGTTTCGTAATCTTTTTGCGAGTTAAAAATATATAAAATATCTATGAATTTATTATCAATATTTCCTAGATGCTTGTTTTTTTTGCTAAAGCATAAATTTATACTTAGTTTTCTTTTTGGTAAAGGAGATTTGAAAGATTTAAATTTGGAGTCAAAACTTGTATGTAAAATCGTCAATATTTGATTATTTAAAAACATTGAGTAAGTTATGTAAAACTCGTCAAATAGCGTTATAACAGGATTTGGCTTGAGTTTGATAATGTTTTGCTCTTCTATAAACTCAAGCTTCGTATTTTTAAGATTATTTGCTATAAATTTGGCAAAATACAAAAAAGCGTTTTCGTAGTTTGTTATACCACATTTTTTTACGTTTTTTTCTAAAATATCATATATTTCACCATTGCAAATTAATAAAAGATTATTTTTTATATTTTTTTGCATAGATATTAAGCTAGTTTTTGGATCGCTATCATCAATAGCTGTAAACTCAAACTCAAATTCTTTCAGCATTGAAATTAATTTTTTAGTGTAGTAACCGTTGGGATATATATAGATCATTTAAATATTCCTAACAGTGTTTTTTCAAAGTTTTCTATACTAAATTTAGTTAAATTAGGATTAAATTTAGTAGAGTTTTCATTTAATTTTCTTATAGAGTTGCTAAGAGATGTTATATCTTTACACGGCACATAGCAGGCATCTAAATTGTAAATTTCTCTATTTTGCGGGATATCGCTAAGAATAGCTGGAACACCAAGCGCGTAGCTTTCTAAAACGGAGTTTGATGAGCCTTCAAATAGACTTGTTTGAATGAAAAATTTTGCATTTGCAAGATATGTTATTACGTTTTTTTTGTATCCTAAAAATTCTATATTCGCTCCTTTGGCTAGTTCTAATAGAGAATTTTTCAGATCGCCTTCTCCAAGAATTATCAATTTTAGGTCTTTACAGTTTGCTTTTTTAAATGCTTTTATCATAGTTTCGTAGTCTTTTTCTTTGCTTAATCTTCCTACTGCTAAAGCGTAATTTTTATTTAAATTTAGATTGTTTTCTATATGTTTTGGTAATATTATAGGATTATTGAGTAATAATGGGTTTTTTATCCCAAATTCAAGTAGTTCTTTTTGACATTCGATACTGTTTGCTACTACTTTATCTGCTCTAGAAAGGCTGAGTTTAGCTAAGTCTAAATTTAGCTCTTTCAAAGCAAAGCTTTGAGATAGGAAAGAGAGCTTGTTACGCACAAAACAGATCAGTTTTTGGTCTGTTTTGTGCGTAACAAGCTCTCTTGACTCAAGAGCTTGCTTCGCATTTGCGTTTTTGCTAACGCAAAAACAGTTTAGTTCAATAGCCAATGCAACATAATAAGTTGTGATAAAATCTATAAATGTACAAACTATATCAAATTCACGCATCAAATTTCTTAATTTTTCTAATATAATAAATGAGTTCGGAAGTAGTTTATCATCTTCATTTAATACGTAATGCACTCTAAACTCGCTAAAATCAAGCTCTTTATTCGATCGTTTGAGTACTATTAGTTCAGTTTCAAATCCATTTTTTTTAAGTGTTTGCATAGCGATTTTTAGTACTTTTTGAGCGCCGCCTCCACCTTTTATAAGGTCGATTACAAATAGCACTTTTTTGCCGTTTTTTATCATATGTTCCACCTTTTTTTCCACATCAAAAATAGTAAAATATGCCAAATTTTAGCAAAATTTACTCTCTTTTTATCTCTAAAATCTTGAACTAAATTTAAAATATATTGCTTATCAAAAAAATCTTGATTTGTTAAATATTCATCTAAAAGATATCCCAAATCAGTATGAAACCACTCTTCAATAGGAAGAGCAAATCCCATTTTTGGTCTCATTACAAGCTCTTTTGGAAGATGTTTTAAAAGATATGCTTTAAATAAAGCTTTATTTTTACGTAAATTAGGATCTGCTTTTATCATAAAATCCACAAATTTATAGCTCAAAAGCGGCTCTCTCACTTCTAAGCTCACGCTCATTGCCGCGCGATCGGTTTTAACAAAAATATCATCACTTAAATATGTTGAAATATCACTAAAACTCATACTTTCATATTCATTTTCTAGTTCAAACTCACTTAGGTTGGGTTCATTTGAAATTCCTAAAAGTTTTGCTTCGTCATTTTTAAAATGTCTAAATTCAAGAGCATATAATTCCATGAATTTATTGGTTTTAAAACTATCTTTAATACGGTAATATCTGTCTACACCTAATGTTTTTGAATTTAACTCAAATGCTTTTTTTAAAAGAGGGTAGGGCAAATTTAAAAATATATGTTTTAAAAACGAGAATTTTTTATAAAATTTATATCGTTGATAATTTAAATCATACCTTGCATAGCCAAAGTTTATCTCATCTCCGCCATCGCTAGATAGCGCAACCTTTGATAAACTCCTTGCTTTTTGGCATAAAAATAGAGTAGGTATCGCCGAACTATCTCCAAAAGGCTCATCATATACGCTTGGTAGTTGTAAAATTATATCTTTGGCGATTTTTGGAGTAAGAGTGTAATTTATGTGCTCCAAACCTAAGTTTTTTGCAACTGCGGCAGCATAATCGCTCTCATTGAATTTATCGGATTCAAATCCTATTGAAATAGTTTTAAACTTAAATCCGTTTTTAGCCAACACCGTAGCCGTAACACTACTATCAAGACCACCGCTTAAAAATGAGCTAAACTCGACGTCGCTTATTGTTCGTGATATGATGCTGTTTTCTAGCTCATTTTCAAATTTAGTTAAATCGACACTTTTTTTAGTATTGAATTTAGATCGCAAGTCGTAGTATTTTGTGATTTTTAACTCTTTTTTTACGTTGGAAAACTCTAAGAAATGTGCAGGGGGCAGCTTTTTTATAAATTTAAAAATACTTTGTTCGCCTGGCATATATCCTGAGTTTAGATAGTGTGAGAAAGCTGTTTGATCTATACTTTTATCAAAGTTATCGTAAGCAAAAAATGCTTTTAACTCACTTGCAAATATAAATTTATCATCTTTAAAATAGTAATAAAGAGGTTTCACGCCTAGTCTGTCTCTAGCTAGAAATATGCTTTTTTCAAATTTGTCATAAATACAAAATGCAAACATTCCATCAAGTTTATCTAAGCAACTTTTACCCCATTTGCTATATGCTGCTAGCAAAACCAATGTGTCGCTGTTTTTAAATTTATCATCTAATTCAAGATCTCGCGCGATCTCTTTGTAGTTGTAAATTTCTCCGTTAAAACAGAGTACGAAACGCTCATTTTGCACCGGTTGATCTGCATTATGGCTAAGGTCTATTATGGCTAATCTATTATGAGAAAGTGCAAAATTTTGATCAAAATAAAACCTAGCTTCATTTTCACCGCCATTTCTTAAGGCATAGGCAATTTGTTTGATCTTGTCTTTTAGATCTGTAGCAAAACCGCCCGCTATTCTACACATTTTTACTCTTAAATACAAACTCATTGCAGCCGGTTCCTACTTGTTTTAGATACACAAAATATTTATAAAAAAAGCTTTTTGGATAGATCGGCTCACGGTATTTTGTAGGAGCAAATTTTGTGCATTCAAAACCTAGTTTACCCCAAAAATCATTAATTTCATTAGCAGTTGCGGGCTCATAAGGATATCCGCCCAACCAGTCGATAACATCTGTAATTTTATGCATTCCTCTGCTTTTGTCTTTCATATTTAGTCCGCGTCCTTTTCTGATATCTTCAAATGTTAAAAATATCGTATAAGCGCTTACCATAAGGAATTTCATAATTATATTCGTACTATTATAAAATTTTTTTATTTTTAACCAAAAAGGACTAGCTTCTGTTTTATTATAAATTGCTATGTATGCCATACCCCCCCCTAATTTGGCTAAGTTTGCAGCATTTAACATAGCCGAGTTTAGATCATCGGTATGATGTAAAACTCCCCATGAATATACTATAATTTGTTCATTTTTTAATGCTAATTCTAAATTTTTTAAAAAATTTAAATCCAAAATGGAGCCTTGTAAAATATCCCAATTTGTGCTATCGGGAGCAAATTTTTGCTTACATAAATTTGCCGCTTGTACTGAGTTAAGGTCCATGTCAAAACTTATAACTTTTTTTGCCCCCAACCTTAATGCGCAAAGTGAAAACAGACCGCTTCCGCATCCGATATCTATAAAAATTTTATTTTTAAATTCGCTATTAGAAATAAATTTAGTTAGTGAATTTGATGCGTTTTGGATAATATCCTCATTTAATATATATTTTACATATCTAAGCCAGTTTTTTCCAAATGAAAACGTTTTTTTCATAGTGAATCATCCTTTTCGTGCAGAGTTAAAACTTTGCCTTTGTATGGTTGCAGATTGTTTATTAAATCGCTCATGAGTTTCGGTTTTCCGGTAGCTATAAATACAAAATCCGGCTCTAAACCGCTTTTCAAAAATTCAGCGCAACTCATGGAATTAGCGTCATCTATAAATCCCAAGCACTCCAAACCTTGTTTTATAAACTGCTCTTTTATCTGTTTCCCCCATTCGTTTTGGCAGTATATCATAAATGTTTTTGAGTTTTTTATAATGTCATTTCTTTCCTCGTATGTGTATAATTTTGAGTTTAATTTATGATATGTTTCGTCAAATGAGGGTTGAAAGCTATCTTTCATAAATGTTGCGAATTTATCCAAGATATCATAAAAATTATCTTGATCTATAAATCTAGAAAGGTATTCAACCACAACATTTGCTGGAAATGCATCAAATGATGATAGAAAATTTCCTTCACAGTTTATTCTTAGTAATAAGTTTGATTTAAATATATTTTTAGCTTCTTTTTTATTGTTTATAAAATTAATTTCTCTGTAACAAAGTTCGCCTAAAGCCATTATGTAGTTTTTAATATCTAAATATTTTTCCCTATTTTCACTTGATATATCAAATATATATATTATATTTTTTGAATAACCTATTTTTTTATTTTGATACATTTTATAGTACGGTACTTCATATGTTGCTGTTTGATTATAATCATACATGTCTGTTTTATAGTTTAGATTATTATGATACATAAAGCGATATTTTGACAATGCTTTATGCGAATTTTGATCACTGAACTCAAAGTATTCGGAAGTAGAGCCATCATCCGGACTTTGTACTATTATATCGCCGTAATTAAATGATATTTTGCATAAAATTACATCTATGTGTCCGTATTTATTGATGAGGTTATATGATTCTAATAGAGAATTTTTATCTAAAAAATCATCATCTGACATATACAATATATATTCATACTTATTTAATTTTTGCTTGACTATGTATTCGTTGAATATTAAATTGCTACTGCCATAGTTTGACTCTGCTTTAAAATACATAAATTTACTATCGTTTGTGTATTCTTTAACCATCTCGCTTGTATCATCACTAGAGCAATCATCCAAAATTAAAACCTCGTATCGGTTAAAAGTCTGATTTTTTATGCTATCTAGACATCTTTTTAGAAGCTTTGATCTATTATAAGTAGTTATAACTATAGAAAACATTTTTTAACCTTTGATTAAATTTAAAATATCTTGCAAATTCAAACTATCCATGCTCGGATTTTTATAGCTCCAATCCACATTTATGATATCTGTTTGCCCATATGGGTAAATTTCCATATAGTTTGTAGGCCCAAACAGAGCTATTACTCTTTTGTCTAATGCCATAGCTATGTGCATTCCAAGGCTATCTTGCGTTATGATAGTTTCGCATGAGTTTATCCATTCAATATACTCTTTTAAATTTTCTTTTCCTTCTTGCCAGGAAAAATTTATATTTAGCTTATTAAGAATATTTGCTAATTCATTCCATTTTATTAAACTCATAGCTTTTGTCGGCCATTTACTACCTACTAAATAATTAAGCCCAACTTCGTGCAAAATACCATTTTTTGGTTTATAACCAAGATTATACTTTTGGTTTTGCCATTTTAAACCAAGCATATCAAATATAAGTTCCTGCCAAACTCTGCAGCTACCGCTTTCTTTTATATATTTTAAAATTTTATCGTTTTTCGGACTTATATTTAAGCAGTTATTTTCTTTGATAAATCCAACTATTTGTTTAGATTTTATACGTTTTAGCAGCTCAAAAATTTCATCGAATTTCTCCAAATTTATAACCATATCAAACTCGCCGCTAAATTTATCATTATAAATTATTGTTTCACTTAAAAATTTAGCGCCGTTTATAAGCGTAAAAGCCTCTTGGCTAGTTAGCCAACTGATCTTTGCATTATTATATTTTTGATGCAGAGCTTCTATGATAGGAGTTGCTCTTAGCACGTCTCCTAAACTAACCACGCGCGAATTGTCGTCTATAAATGTTTCTGAGTACCCAAGCTTTATGATAAGAATTTTCATAAGCTTACTTTATGTGTTAATTTTTTTTCCATATATTAGTATACTTTAATTTCAATTAAAAATTTATAGTATATCGTTCAATAGATATATTTTTTAATGTTTTAGTCTGATTATTTCATCTATAAAATTTGCTATTTTTTTAGACGTACTGTCTTGAGAGCCTATATCGTTATAAATATTTTTGGATCTAAAAGACGATATATCGCTTTTAAAGATATCTTGATTATTGTATATTTTGTTTATTAATTCAATACATTCGCTTGGATTTTTGGCATGAATTTGAATAGGATTTCTTACAATTTCATCAATATTTTGATAAAAATTAGACTCATCATCTATATATATGATAGCTGGTTTTAGCGTTGTAAGCGGAAATGTGTGAGCCATGGAACTCACATCTGATATTATAGTCGTAACTTTTGATTTTAGTTCATTTGAGAATTTTACAGTACTATCAAATATAAAATTTCTATCATTTTCATACCTATTTTTAATATATATTGAAATACTATGTTCTTTTAAAACAGGATGAGGTCTAAAATATACCTCTATATCTTTTTGCAAAAGAGCGTCTATAAGTTTGATAATGGAATTTGGATTTTCATATGTAATGATGTTGAACGATAATAATACGACTTTTTTCTCTGTTTTTTTGAAATCTCCGTAAGATAATATGCTTTGTTCTAGACTCGGATTTCCAAACTTAAGTAGCTTGTGTGACATATCTTCGCTTCCAAATATCTCTTTTGAGAGATTTTGTATATAATCATAGTCTTGTTTTGATGAAATGACTATAAAGTCGGAGTTCATCATATACCTATAAAATTGTGATTTATAAATTTTTGGATTTAAAAAATTATTTTCTGCTAAAGATATGGTGTGCGCTATATAAAAAGTTGTAACTCCTGGAGCAAAAGTTTCTCCGCATTCAGTTATAGCTAAGCTTATTGAATTTAAGTATTTAAATATCTCTCTTTCATAAAGCCACATTACCCATTCGTTTTGTATTTGATCTTTTGAGTCGTTAATTTGTTGTTTGCTAGAAGCAAAGAAAAATAGCTTATACCCCCCCCCGCCTTTAATTAAGTTATTAAGTACGCTTCCTCGGTGTTTATTTCCGGCAGGACCTGCTAATATTACCCCGATATTTTTATTCATAGGGCTAATTGTAAGTATAAATTTATTTAAAATATCAGCCGCAAATTTTATTCCATTTGTATATTTCAAATCAAATTTAGTGCATTTTTTTGCTATATCAAAGTAGTATTTTTGCGATGATATGAGAACTATTCCATCTTGCATTTCTTTATGGTTGTTCTTTACAAATTCATCATTTACTTCTATAAATTCTTTATCAAAACCTGTTTTTTCAAGTATTCTTTTTATATCTTGTCCAACTTTACCGTTTGGGTATATGTAATATTTCAAGTATCTACCTTTATTTAACATAAAATTGTATATATAGTTTTAATTATATCAAATTATGTAAAGTTTTTTATCTATATAAAATATTTTTTAATTTTACTTTTTATTTGTATTATTTGATGTGTAGCTCTTGTCCCAAATCATGCATCCTTTGCATATATTTATTTTATTTCTTTCATTATTTAAATGCATTTCTCTAATTGTTTCATATTTTTTGCTAGTCCAGATATCATTTATCGTTTTCTCATTTATATTGCCTAAATCGAATATAGAATTGAAATCAGAACAACACAATACGACTCTTCCATCATAGTCTATCGACATACTGGAAAATAGATAGCTGCATGCTTTGTTGCTCATAAACTCTATTTTTGATTGTGTTTCATTAAATAGTCTATTTCCCCATGTAAGCAGAGGCATTGTATATACTTTATCATTTTTATCTGTTTTGCTTGTCCAAAAATTTATCCAATCGTCAATTTCATGAAGATTTTGCTCTTGTTGAGTTAACCTTACTCTTATAGATGTGCGATACCCCCCCCCATCTCTCATATTTATAAATTGAATAGTGTTTTTATATACATTTTCATGTTTAAGACCTATTCTTATGCCTTCATATACTTCTTTGCTTAGCCCGTCTATGGATACGTTTAATTCATCTAACCCAGAATCTAAAAGTTTTTTCGATATGTTTTCATTTAGAAGAGAAGCATTTGTAGTTATACTTACATTTTTTATATTTAACTTTTTTAGATCTTTAATTCTATCTTGGATTTTAAAATCCAACAAAGGTTCTCCCAGTTTAGTTAAAGAAATTTTTTCTATCCATTGTGAGTATGGTGTTATGTATTGTACAAATTTACTCCATGTATCATCACTCATAATTCTTTTAAATTTATTTTTATCTCGATATCCTTCCCAATGTTCTATACTGCACATTTTACAATGAGCATTACATGCATTGACGGTTTCTACCTCAAAATATTTTGGAAATTTGATATAATCATTGAAATTTTTTAGTGAAAATCTGTTTTTGATAATTTCTTTTTTTGCATCTAAATCTTTATTGTCTATTTTCATATATTTAGATATCTCCTGTATGTGTATTATTCATAATTATACATTTTATTACTTGATGTTAACTTTAATTTTCTAATGACTTTTGCCGGAACTCCTACTGCTATAGAAAAATCATCTACATCTTTTGTGACTATAGATCCTGCTCCTATAATGCAAAATTTGCCTATTTTTACTCCGGGTAATATAGTGGTATTAGCTCCTATCCATGTGTCATCCCCGATTGTGATAGTTGATTTTTTAATCAAATTTTCTTTTACATATGAAATTTCTTTTAAATTTACAGAAAAGCTAGGTTCGCTGCAGCACACAAACGTTGCTCCAGCAGCTATTGATACATTTTTGCCTATTATGAGTTGGCATTTTTCATTATCAGAGTCGTCTATAACATGCATTCCCATTGCCGCTTCTGAGTTGTCGCCTATTTGCACTCTTGAAATTTTCCAAAAATGCAACCTTACATCTTTGTTAGGATAATGCATTGCTATCCATCTTCTATATCGTATACATATATGGTTGCTAAATTTTATTAAAAGGTATGATATAAATTTTTCCATTATATCATACCTTTTTTTGACAAATTCGAGCTATAGTTTGATGGAATATTTTTGGATATAAAAACTTGGAGTTTGTATCCACCCCCCCCCATATAACTATATTTTGATCCACTTTCTAAAGATAGTTTAATCACGCTATCGCTGCATTGAAAAATTATAAAATTAGTACTTTCTTTTAAGATTTTTCCGTAGCCTAATTTATCTCCTTTTTCAATTAAACAGCATTTTTTTATATTTAAAATTTGATTTTCTACTATTAGCTTAGCGCATGGATATGGACTAGTAAATGACCTTACTATGCGGTCTATTGTTTTATACTCC
Source organism: Campylobacter fetus subsp. fetus (assembly GCF_900475935.1). Classification (NCBI taxonomy): domain Bacteria; kingdom Pseudomonadati; phylum Campylobacterota; class Epsilonproteobacteria; order Campylobacterales; family Campylobacteraceae; genus Campylobacter; species Campylobacter fetus. The sequence continues at coordinate 1,556,503 of NZ_LS483431.1, read as the reverse complement.
ATTCTAGGATCTATTAAGCAGTCATGTATATTTCTAGCTCTTAGATAGTTTGTATTGCCGCTTTGAGCTATCTCTTTCATTTTATTGCGAGATAGAAGTTTATTAATTCCAGTTTTTGCTAATTTTTCTATTTTGTGATTTAATGAATTTATATCATCATATTTTGAAATAGCATATTTTAGTTGAAGCAGTAAATTTCCGCTATCTACGTTTTTATCCATTTTAAAGAAGCTTAGTTTAGATTTTTTAATACCTCTTATTATATTCCAGTGAAGCGGATGTCTGCCTCTATCTTTTGGTAGGTTGGTTGGATGAGTTCCTATAACATAAGCTAAATTCAAAATTTCATTTTTAATAATTTTTGGCCATGATGATACTATGAAATTAGGATTTATCTTTTTTATCAAATTTATAGCTTCTGCTGAATTTATATCTTCGAATTCATAATATTTAATCCCAAACTTATTGCAAATTTTTTTTAGATCATATGGGTTATTAGGCTTACTAGTATCAGGCATAGAAATGACGCAAGATACTTCATTTAAGCTATCTATAATACCGTATATGAGACTCGCTGTAAATTTGCTAGTTCCTAAAACTATACACCTAGCCACTCTAAAACCTTATTTGCTACTTTATTTATATCTGATATTTTTTGACTAGGACCAGATGGAAGTATCAAAAGCTCTTTATGGAATTTATTGCTTATAGGATATTTTCCACTTATATTTAAATGCGGACATAGATTAAGAGAAGGTGCATCAAGAGAAGAACCGATACCTTGATTCATAAGCCATTCTTTCAATTCTTGATTTCTTTGATGCAATACCAAAAATCTCATAGGCATAGTTGATTCTAAGTTACATTGAACATAGTTGATTTTTCCATCTAACTTCTCTTTATAAGTTTGATAAATATCTTTGCATGTTTCTATTTTTTCATTAATTTTTGAAAGTTGAGCTAGACCTATTGCGGCTTGCATATCATTGAATTTAAAGTTAAATGCTTTAATACCATAGTTTTGCTCTTTTCTTACATCAAATACGCCTTGATTTCGTATTTTTTGTAATAGCTTATAGTCTTCTTCGTTATTAGCCGTTACAACTCCGCCTTGTCCAGTACTAAGAACTTTGGCTATACCCAAAGAAAAACATCCGAATCTGCCAAATGTGCCTAAGAATTTTCCGTTATATTTTGATCCAAAAGCTTGACAAGCATCTTCAACTATTGTTATTTTATTATCATCTGCAATTTTGCTTATAGCTTCCATATCGTTTGCTATCCCATTTAAATGCACCGGAACTATAAGTTTAGTTTTATTTGTAATTTTGTTTTCAATTAAATTATAATCTATGCTCATATCGTCTTTTACATCTACTGCAACTATTTTAGCGCCAAGTATTAAACCGGCGTGAGCCGTGCCTATAAAAGTTCTATTTGATGTTATGATTTCATCGCCATATTCGATTCCGCACGCCATAAAGCTAAGTGTTATGGCTTGAGTTCCGTTTGGCACACATATGCAGTATGGAACTTGTAAAAATTTTGCCAGTTCTTTTTCGAATTTGTCTGTTATATCTCCTTGAGAGATGCATTTTGATAATATGGCATCACTCACAGCTTTTATCTCTTTTTCATCAAAATTATTGCTCCACCAGTTAATCATTTTTATACCTTATCGATCTTTAGATTTTTTAAATTTATATTATAAATTGTACCGCCATTTTCTAAAAATTTTTTATTTTTTTGTTTTATAGGCTCACAAAAACGCCATGCTAAATTTATTACATTTTTTACTCCTGATTGCAGTAAAAACTCACTTGATTTTACTTCTATAGCTCGGCTAGGACTAAATTTCCCTATCTTAAGTTCATTGTCATCTATGAGATAATCTATCTTTTCTCCAAGCTCAAACTGCTCTATCATAACTATACAGCCTATACTAGCCCCATAAACTAAGAGTTTTTCTTTATCTTTTATCTGTTTAGCTAAATTCTTTACCTCTACTTTAAATTTACTCAATCTGTTTAGGAAGTCTTTGAATATATTTTGGTTTGAAAAAAAGTTATTTTCCATATCCATTATTATTTGCACGCTATTTTCCAAAGCTATTTTGGCCTCATTTTTGCATACCCATACGCGCAATGCACCCCCTTTAGCAGTAGTATTTTCGGCTCTAAATATACGCAGTCCAAACTTTTCTAAATACTTTTTTAAAGAGCTTAAACTATAGTAGTTTAGATGTTCTGGGTATATCGTATCTATAAGATTAAATCTTAATATATCGCATAAATATCCAGTTTCAAAAACAAAAACACCATCTTTATCTAACAGTTCATTTATAGACTTAGCTATAGAGTACATATCTGATATATTTGCCATAACAAAATTTGCTACTATTAGGTCTGCTTTGCCTTTTTCTAAGCTGATTTTTTTAGCTAAATCTTGATTAAAATAATCATTTATAGTAGGAATACCTTTTTGATTAGCCATTTTTGCCGCCATAGGGCTGGGATCTATACCTAGTATTTCCCATGTTTTTGTAATACCCCCCCCCATAGATGTTCTTGTTAGTTCTTCATTGATTAGTTCTAAAAGTAGTCCTTCATTGCTACCAAATTCAACTATAAATGCATGTTCTTTTTTTAATTCATTTACTAGTTTTCCGCTTAATGCTTTATAATGATTTTGTAAATCAACTGATGTGCTAGAGATATATATATAATCTTTATAAATATTACTTGTCGGATCTATTGATATTTGCACATTATTGCACTGTTTGCAATGCAGTAAATTATATTCGCATATTGTTAGTTTGGCTGCTTCTTTTTTTGTATCTTTAAAAATATCGCCTATTGGGCTAGGAGATAACTGTACAACTTCTTGCATTTTTTCTCCGCATAACCTACAAATATCTGTTTTATATGGTTTTTCTGACATATTATTCCTTAAATAATTATTTGATTTTCTCTTTTAAAAGGCCCATTTCTAATTTCTATGAAAAGCAGTTGATCGCTTATCATTTCCATTTTGTAGAATGTATTTTTTGGTATTCTTACTGTTTTATTTAATTTTTTATTTAATACAAATTCTTTATTTATACTCATATCATCATTATATAGAGTAATGCTGAAATTCCCATCCAGCGCCATATATATTGAAGATTGTTCTATAAATTTTTGGCATTTGATATCTTTTTTATAGGGATGAAAAATTAACATATATTGCAATAAATCCGTACTATCAGAAAATAGATTAAGTCTTGCTGTGGTGTTATTTTTCAAAGCATATTTTTTTAGTTCATTAATATTTTGCTCGGATATAGAGCCGCATTCACCAATAAAAAATGTTGGAGTTTTTGCATTTTTATCTGCCGTTTTTTCCGAAAGTATCAAGATCTTACCCTCTGTTTTTTTGGCTGATTATATCAAAAACTATCTTTTATAGCAATTATTTTTTATATACTCTATCCCAAAGATTGCAGCCTTTGCATAGTTCATAAGCATTTCTATTAGAGTTTAAATGATTAGATCGTATAGCACTGAATATTTCACCGCGCCAAATTTCTTCTATGCTATTTAAATTTAAATCCCCTGTTTTGTATTTGCAGTTAAAATCTACGCCGCACATTCCAACTCTTCCATCAAAATGTATAGCCATTGATGAAAAAGGCGATATGCATGCTTTTTTACCCCACTCTTTAACTTTTTCTTCATTTTCTTTTATAAGTTGATTTCCCCAGCTATGGAGCGCCATTGAATATACTTGATCGCTGCTTCTTGTATTATTTTTCCAAAATTTAATAAAATTATCTATCTCTTTCATATTTTCTTTTTGTTCTATTAGCCTAATTCTCATTGTCGTGTTAACACCTAGCTTTTCTCTTATTTTGATAAAATTTAATGTGTTTTGAAGTACTTTTTCATATTTTAATCCTATTCTTATACTTTCATAGGTCTGTTTCGTAAAACCGTCTATAGAGATCATTATTTCATCTAATCCAGAGTTCAATAGCTCTATACTTTTTTTCTGGCTTAGTAAAGATGCATTGGTTACAATTACTACTTGTTTGATACCCGCCTTTTTAAGCTCATTTATACGATGTGCAATTTTGCTATCCAAAAGAGTTTCACCATCTCTTGTAAGCGTAATTTTTTCTATCCATTTGCTGTACGGTTGTACGTTTTTAACAAATTTATTCCATAACTCGTCGCTAACCACTCTTTTAAATTTGTCCTTTTGATCGTATCCATCCCACTGAGTCACGGTACACATTTTGCATCTTGCATTACATGCATTGACTGTTTCGAACTCAAAGTATTTTGGAAATTTGATATAATCTTCAAATTTATTAAAATTAAAACGTTCTTTTATCTCTTTTTTCTTTTGTTCTAAATTATTCTCCGCCATTTATGATAAATTCTCCGCCATTTATAAATTTATTATTGCTGTTTAACATACTTAATACGAAATTTGCTATATGATTAGGTGTTGCAAATTCTTTAAATATGCTATTTTGTAGTTTTTGATTGAATGTATTTGGATCGGTTTGTTTTTTCTTATCCCATGCGCTATTTTTAAAATATACGATGCCCGGTAAAACACTAAAAAATACTATATTATCTTTAGCATAATACCTTGCGCAGGATTTCATATATGCATTTAATGCTGCTTTGCTAGCTACGTACGCCGGAGCGGCTCTACCGTTTTTAGCACTATCTGAAGAGATAAATACTACACTACCCCCCCCCTATGGAAGAATTTTGTATTTTAGGTATTAAAAGGCTATTTATATCTACTGCTATTCCTAAATTAAAATGAATGCTGTTTTTTAGTGCCTGACTAGTTAGGGGTTGATTATCTTCGTTAATTTTTCCGCCAAGATTATGAATTATGGTATTTATATCATAGTCTTTTATCTGTGCTTTTAGCTCATCTATTGCACTATTTTTCATAAGATCTAAGCTTATGCATTTTTGATTTTGCATTGTTTTTGTATCATTGTCAAAATTTCTAGCTATCGATATAACATAATAACCTCTATTTAAAAGTTCATTTGCTATAGCTCTTCCTATGCCCCTGCTGGCTCCTGTAACTATTGCTGTTTTCATTATACAAATCCTAGATGTTCTTTGTCCGCGCCTAAATACTCAAGCAAGATCTTGTTTTTTTCATTTGATACGCAGTGATGATTGCATACTTCACACGGTTTGATTTTGTAAAAACTACTTTTGTCTGCACTCCATGCCTCTTTAAAGCTTCTATTTTTTATGCTAAATAATAGTCCGCTATCAAGATTATAAGCCTTATCTTGGCATGCATATACGTTTTGATCTGCTCCTATAACCATAAGAATTTGCAGCATTGGGCACCAGTCGTAATCTTTTTTAAATTTAGTATCTAAAAGGTGGTATGAATTGTAAATTTCAAAGTTGCCGTCGGTTAAATTCATAGACTTATATATCTCTTTTTGAACATTATCAAATATTTTACTATGATATTCATTATTTTTAGCAGCATCATTTGATACTATGCAAGGACTTAATTTCACGCTTCTTACGCCTATATCTTTAAATAAGTGTAAAACATCATATATATGAGAGTAGTTTTTGTCGTCTATTATGAAAGACACTCCTAATAAACATTTCCCCCCTAACTTACTAAACTCGCTCATATTTTTAATTACTTTACTAAACTCTCCGACTTTTACATTTCTATATTTTGCATAGCTCTCATCATCAAATCCGTCTATGCTTACTCTCAACCAAGTTCCGAATTTAGAAAATAGATTTGCTATATCTCCATTTAGTTTTGAACCGTTTGTTAGGCTTGCAAATTTGATATTTGTTTTGCTTAATTTTTCTAAAGTTTCAGTCATATATCTATAAGATAGAGGCTCTCCACCTCCGCTAAAAGTTATACTTTTTACACCCATACTATCAAGATCATCTATTATTTCAAACATCTTATCTTTTGGTATATAGTCTTTAACTATCATATCTTTTCCGAGTTGAAGATTGCTAGCTTTATATGCACAGTACCAACAATCATGATTGCAAGCATTGGTAGGTTTGATTCTTACTTGAAGAGGAGGCAATATCTCATCCGTATTCAAAGAGTCAATCTTTTTTGGATAGTGGAACATTTTGTATTTTGTATATAATAAACCCATTAATTTACTCTCTTTAGGCTGCTATTATTTTTCATAATTTTATTATTAAATTCCTACTCAAAATATATAAATTCATAATCGCCATTATAGCCGAATTCTTTAAATAACCATTCCCACTCGTCTTTGCTAAAAAAGCTTTGACAAGTTAGCGCCCAGCATTCAAGATTAAAAAGTTCTTTTTCATTTCGGTAACTTTCTACTACTATAAATTTATTTTTTGCGACTAAATTTATGTTTTGTAGCGCATTTTTAAGATCGTAAATTTTAAGATTATGCAAAGTTGTCAACGAAATAGCAAGATCAAATTCTTCTTGTTTAAAAGGAAAATCATCTTTTGCATCATGGTAAAATAAACAGTCTTTTACCTCTTCTTTTGCATTTTTTAATGCGTATTTTGATATATCAAATCCGGTAATTTGTAAATTTGGAAGCAGCTTTTTTAACTCATATAATAAAAATGCTTTTCCGCATCCAACATCAAGCACTTTATCTGAATCTTTTAATCCGTAAATTTCTATTAATTTTTTAGCTACTGCTTCCCACCTACCATCGTATTTGTAGCCTCCATAGCCAAATTTTCTATCTCCATCCCAAAAATCAGCTTCAAATTCTTTAGCTTTTATCATACAATTTACTTTATCATCGCACATTCTAGGAAGATATTCTCTACTGGTTTTTTTATGTAAATTTGTGAAAATATCAAGTTCTTTCATATATTCTCCTTTATTTGCTTTTCTATAGCGCTTTTGTCCAAACCATATAATTTTCTTAAGAATTTTCTATCTCCTATGTCATGAATATAATGGTTTTTCAGTCCTATTGAATGAATTTTTTTATCTGTTTTGCTTTGCAAAAATGTAGCTAGACCTCCAAATTTAAAATGCTCTTCGACTACAAAAATATTTCTAAATTTAGATATTTGATCTATAATATTCTTATTTGCAGAGTTTATAAAAGGTGCGGTTGCAACGCTTACATTAGAGATACCCAAGCATTCATTTACTATGCTTCCGTGCGCTATTATCAGATCTTCTCCGCCGATTTGAATAAAATTTAAATCTGTTATATCTATATTATTTTTATGTATTTCTACCTCGCCAGATTTTTCTATTCTTATATAGCTTGGATTTTTTGATTTTAGAGCATTTTCAAATGCTAATTTTGCCTCAAGAGGACTAGCTGGCGAGTATATATCTAAATTCGGTAAAGATAATGCAAGAGCTATATCCTCAACGCTATAGTGCGTCATACCAGATGGAGCGTATGTTATCCCGGCTCCAGTACCTACTAAAATCACGGGCAATTCTTGATAACAAATATCGTTTCTTACTTGCTCGAAAGGACGCATTATCACAAATGGAGCTATATTATAATATACTACTTTTTTCCCGCTTAGTGCCATTCCAGCAGCCATTCCTACGCATAATGCTTCATTTATCCCGGGATTTATAAATTGATTAGGAAGCTCTTTTTGATATTCATCCCATACGCCAAGCCCAGCATCTCCGCTTATTAGAAAAAAATCTTTATTTTTGGTGGCGTATTTATAAATTTCATTTGCTAATGTATTTCTCATTTTAGCACCTTTAATGCGCTGTTTAAAATCTCATCCATAACAATGTAATAATGCCATTTTAGTTCATTTTCCATAAACTCTACGCCTTTTCCTTTGATAGTTTTGCATACTATGCAAAGCGGCTTATCTGTTTTTATGCTCATGGCCTTTTGCAAAGCTTGTACATCATGGCCATCTACTATGACGCATTCCCAGCCAAAACTCTCCCATTTTTTATCTATGGGCTCAAAACTTGTTATTTCCCTAGCTCTACCATATCCTTGAAGATTGTTATAATCTATCAAAACACAAAGATTATTTAAATTTAGTTTAGGAGCTAGCATCGCTGCTTCCCAAATGCTACCTTCTTGCGTTTCTCCATCTCCGATTAAAACATATACTTTTCGATTTTCATTTTTTATGCTCATTGCCATTCCTACTGACATAGGAAGTGCATGCCCAAGGCTTCCTGCCGAGATCTCCACATACGGGCTACTAAATCTATCTGTGTGTGCAGGTAATGTACCGTTATTTTGATAATATCCTAGTATTTCTTCATTGCTCATAAATCCTTTTGCGTTTAAAGTAGCGTAAAGAGCCATTGCCGCGTGCGCTTTTGAGAGTAAGAAAATATCTCTTTGTTCATAGTTTTCAAGTTTTAAAATTTTAAAATACAACGTATATAAAATATCAACGCAAGATAGAGCCGAGCCTATATGCGGACTTTTGGCTCTATTTGCCATTTTAAGTATATTTTTTCTTATCTCTGCTTGAGTCATAATAGTTCCTAAATAAAATTTACATGTTCATTTGGATTTTTAAGTTCCCAAAGGTATGAGTTGATAAAATCCATTCTGCAATTAACTCTGCATTGACTGATGTTAAGAGAGTTTTGAACAAAATCTATATTTTGCTTTCTTTTATCGCTCTGCCAAAGTTCACGGAAACTTTTATCATTTATGTTACCAAATTTAAACTTATCATCTCCTAAGTAGCAACTGCAAGAGTACAAATCCCCATTACTTGACACATATGCCCAAAAGTATGGTGTTGAGTAACATTTTTTATACTCATGTTTGTTAGAATCTTTTTTTTGCATAGTTTTATATCGAAAAATAATTGAAAAATTATCATTTTGCAACTCATCTAAACTATTTGCTAGCGACTCTAAATTTATGTATTGAAATGCATTATGCTCTTTTGTTATGCTAAAAAGATGTTGTGAATACGGCTTAATGACAAAATAATCAACATTTATATCTCTTAATATTTTAGCCAAGTCTAAAACATAGTCTATATTTTCTTTTAGCAGCAGTAGTTGAACTCCGATTGAGCATTTAAATTTATTTTCTTTTCTTATTTTTACGGCTTCTTTTAGATTATTTATTACTTTGTCAAAATCGCTTGCCTTAGTTTTGTGGATCATAGCATAGTTTTGCGCATTTGCACCATTTAGACTAACTTTTATCCAAGTAAAATTTTTAAGCAAAGACTTGGAAATATCAGTGTTTGTTAGTGCAAAATTTGTAGTAAGTCCAAGATCTATTCCTTGCATTTTTGCAAACTCTGCCATTAATGGCAGATCTTTATGAAGTAGTGGCTCACCTTCTCCTGCGAACATTATGCTTTTTACACCGCATTTTGCCATATCTTTAGATGTTTTTTTAAACACATCTAGACTGATTTTTATATTTTTATATCCCATATAGTCCAAACCGCAAAATGTGCATCTGTGATTGCATGCCCCGCATGGACTAAACTCAACATAGATCGGGTATATCTCTTTTTCTTTTTCCCAGTTTCCAAATGCATCTAAGAAATTAGATACTCTTTTGGGATGAAAAATTAGTTTATGTGAATCAATTCTAAATTTATCTTTCATAATATCTCCATAGCCCGCTAGGCTATAGAACTATATGAAATTTATGTGTTTTACATCGGGATTTAAAATCTCATTTAAAAACTCATTAATAGCATTTGGCCTACAGTTTGGCGGGCAATTTTTTGTGTTTATCTTATTTTCTAACAACTCTTTTACGCGCTTACGTCTAACCCCCCCCCATATCGCTTCAAAACTTTGTTCATTTATATTTCCATAAACAAACTCTTTTTTATCCCAATATGGCAAGCAACTAGCCAAATCTCCAGCTGAGTTTAACACGGTTATAAAGCTGCATCCGTAGCAGTGAGAGTAGTCTCTTTGACCGTATTTAAAAAAAGCGTTTTGCCTAAAAATCACTTTAAAATCATCACTCTCATAACTTTTAGCTTCATTTATAAGTGTTTCAAGCTGATCTGTTTCAAATTTAGAGTTATTTTTATATAGTTGATTTTCATTTTGTAACACAAACGGTTTTACGCTAATGTAATCCACGCCGCACTCTTTCATAGTTTTTACTGCATTAATAAGAGAGTTTTTATTTTCTTTTAAAAGAACGAACTGAGATCCAAGATCAACTTTCAAGTTCTGCTCTTTTCTGTAATCATTCGCAAATTTGATATTTTCTACCACTTTTTCAAAATCACTTGATTTTTTGTGCGAAGTATGAATTTTAGAGTAAGTTTGACTATCTCCGGCGTTAAATGAAAACCTTAAAAAAGTTAAATTCGGAAGCAGTTTTTTAGCCAGATCGGCTTTTAAAAGTGCTGCGTTACTAAACATTCCGCAGTCGATGCCGCACTGTTTTGCGTGAGCCACCATTTTATCTATGTCATTATGTATCAAAGGCTCGCCTTCACCTGCAAATAGCATGGATTTTAACCCGGCTTTTGCTACTTCTGTGGTAAATTTGATAAAATTATCGGTATCGAGTTTTCTATTTGGATAAGCTATATAATCATACGCACAAAACAGACATCTGTGATTGCATGATCCGCACGGACTTACTTCCATATAAATGGGCGCACAATCCCCTGTTTGTTTAAATTCTAAAACTCTATCTAAATGGTGGTGGAGCTTGTGTGCGTCGAGGCTAAATTTCATAAATTTAAAGCTCCTTTAAAATCGCTGTTTTCGAGTAAAATCCGCTCTTTTTCGTTTAATTCTCTGATATTTTTTATCTCAACAGACGTATGACCGAAATTCTGAAATCTATTTGTTTTGACTTTGATATCGCATGGATTGCAGTGTCCATAAACTATGCAAGGTCTGTAAATATCTTCAAATTTATAGTTTGGATCACTTATATCTGCTACTTCGGCTCTTTTTTCATAGAGATCTGAGTGGCAGCGATATACTAGACCTGCTGGGCTGATTAGTAATTCTGTTGTTTTGCAATCACAGTATTTATTAACATTTCCGCTTATAGCTTCTGGAAATTTATAGCTTCCGTGCCACTTTTGCCCATCAAATCCAAGATACTCTTTAACTCTAAAATCAATTCCTAAATCTTTGCATTTTTTCATTACTTCTTCTATATGAGATTTATTCTGAGGGGTTAAAACAGAGTAAATTCCTACGTAAAATCCTGCATCTTTCATCTTATCATGTTTTTTTATAAGCGTATTTATGTCATTTTGATTTGGGTGATAGCTTACTCTTATGGCTGCATATTTCGCATCGCGTGTAAATTTTGAAGGATTTATACGTCTTATAAACTCATCCTCGTCAAACATAAAGTTTGTAAGCAGATCTAGTTTAAATTTATCGTCTATACCATTTACAAGTTCGTAAAAGTACGGATACAAAGTTGGTTCGCCGCCTTGAAGAGTAAGTGGTAAATCATCACTTTTTATATCTAAGCGGTTTATGAAATTTAGCCAAATATCTGGTTTTATAACGCCCCTAACAACACTTTTTCTACTAGCTCCGTTTTCATTTAAATTTATACAATACGGACATTTTAAGTTGCAAGACAGCGTTAAAAACAGAGCTATGTAATTATAATGATCTGGTATGGTTATTTTTTGCATATTATATTCTCAAAATCCTTAAGTATATTTTTACTAGTAATCTCTTTACAAGCATTTAGATAAACCGAGTTGAACTTTTTTAACTGAGCTCTTACTTTTTGGTTTTTTATTAGCATAGTTGCTTTTTTTATGTATTCATTTGTATTAAACGCCGTAAAATATCCATATATATGGTCGTTTTCATTTATGAGACAAATATCTTTATTTTGTAATATCCAAGTGCATATTTCATAATCCCTCTCATACCAAGCGTTTTCTTTGAAAAACGGCTTATATATGAAAAATTTACCATCATACCCTATTATTTTTCCATCTTCTATACGCACTCTAACATCATATGCCGATTTATCGCCTATTATAGATTTTGCTTTTAAAATGCTATCTTTTATCGGTTTATCATTTAAAATTATATAGTACGGATCAGAGATAAACTCATCATAGCCTTCGGTCTGTTTATCAAAATCCTCTATGTTTTCTATATAAACTAGCAGCTTTGAGCTGTCGTATTTGATTTGTTTAATGTTTTCATCATCTATATCAAAGATTTGCGGCTCATAATATCCTAATATAGCACCGCCTTTTGACATATACTCATTTGCGCTTTCGCCTTGAACGTGGGGTGGAAATGTATTTAGCCAAAGATCTATTATGTGACCATAAATATGCGGATTTATCATCCCTGTAAAGTAAAATCTATCTAAAACTCCAAATTCATCTAATTTTGCTTTTATTCGATTGATATTTCCGCCGTCTCCACAAGCTAAATATATAGCTTTTGGATTTTGTTTTAAAATTTCACTTATTGAGTGAAGATAACGATCATCGTCTATCTTTACTAGTCTGCTAATTACGCCTAAAATGAAAGCATCTTTTGGATATTTGCTTCGTTCATTTATGATCAATTGCTGGTCGATAGGGGGATTGTAGAATTTATTATCCATAGGCACGCTTATAATTTTATATTCGCTAGTAGGCTGAAAGTGACTGACTTTTAAATCGATCGATTTGATATCGTATTCTGTATTTCCATGTGACCAGTATATCTGCTTTTTAGCAGATCTTGTTACAAATAAAAACTCAGCTAGAGGATTGCTCCCGGTAAAATCTATCAAAATATCTATTTCGTCTCTTATTATTTTATCTCTAATCAAAAGTGATTTTTCTAAATATGAATAGTAAAATCCTTGAGCTCTAAACTGTTCAAAAGAAGGAGCTTCGACTTTCACCCCTAAATTCAAAAGTTCTTGAACCGTATAATCATCGTCTAAAGCTTTTTCGGTCGTCGAAAACGAGTATATATAAATTTGATATTTTTTTCTAAAATCATCATTTTGCATAAGTGCTTTTATAAGTGAATATTCAACTTTATACGGTGAGTTTGCAACTATACGATCTTTTAAAAATCCTATGCGTTTTTTAGTATGTCTTTTTGTATGGTACGTCGGTATATTTACATGATTTAAAAATCTTTGATACATAGATTCAAGAGGAACTATGATATCATTTTGTATGTTTCCGCCGCCTTGATTGGTATTTGAATAAAAATGTATCATACTAAGTGTTATGTGCATAGCTTTTTCATATTTATCGTTTTGGACAAAATAGTTGAAAATTTTTAGCATAAGATCATATATTTTTATAATTTGTCTATTTACAAATACGTTTGTAAATTTCCAAAATATTATGAGATTATTATTTAAAATATTTCTTTGCTGAGCATTATCAAGCTTTAGATAGTAATCGGGATCAAAAAGCTTTTTGCATACGTCATAATACAACTCAAAACTAATATCTTTGCAGTATTTTTCAAAAAACTCAAGATAGTTGGCTAAATTTGGAATCTCAGAGCAATTAAGCAATGCAAAGTTCAGTATATAGTATTCCATAGCCTCTTTTGTCTTAGAGTTTAGTATCAAACAAGTTGTTTTTAAATGCACCAATAGAAGTTTTTGATTTATGTCATCACAAGAATCAAGGTAGTTGTCGGCTGTTTTTATATAGTTTTCAAACTCTTTTTTATCTTCTAAATTTAAGTCTTTAAAAACTTTTATAAGCCAAAGATACTCTTTTGGAGGCAGATCGTTTTTATTTAAAACAAAGTCGTAAAATGCGTTTCTAAGTTCCAAAAGCTCATCACGGCTCAACTTTGGTATATCTCCAGAAGCTATTTTTTTGACTAAAATATCTATATCAATCTTACTTTTGAACAAAGTTATCCTCAATGATTATTAATTTAAAGTAAAAGCCCTAAATTAGGGCTAAATTTTGTAATAGCGGCTTACATCGACCCTTGAGGTTTCATCATGGGTGCTAGTTTTTTGACCTCGACGTCTTTTAGGTCTATTTTACTAGAGTCGCTAAACTCAAGAGTTAAATCGACTTTATCTGTGATTTCTAAAGGTTTATTTATATCAATTAGCATTATATGAAGTCCGCCTGGTTTTAATTCAACGCTGCTGTTTGCAGGGATATCTATTTTTGGAATTCTAACCATTTTTTTCATTCCGTTTTCATTTAAATGAGTATGAATTTCGAAAACCTTACTCGCATTGCTGTTTCCAGATACTAAAGATACATCTTTGTTTGTGTTATTTTTGATAACCATAAATGCGGCGCTGGTTTTAGCATTTGGAGGTGTAGCCTTTACGAAAGGAGACTCTATATCGATGTTTGCAGCTAAACATAGCGAACTTAGTAAAGCGCATGAAAGAGTAAATTTAAACACTGTAAATCCTTTATGGTTTAATGTAACAAAGATTGTATAGCAATTTTGATAAAAGATAACTGAAAATTTAAAAATCTTAGGCTATAATAACGCCTTAAAAATACTAAAAATTAAGGGTCAAAACATTGAAAAAGTTTCTAATTTTTGTTTTGTGTTTTTTGAGTTTTTTATATTCAAAAGACCTCGAAAAAATCTATTTAGAAAGTGGTATCGAAGCGGTACAAAAAGCTATAGAGGCAAATTTGCAAAGTAAAGATTATTGGCAAAAACATTTAAGCCAAATGGACTTAAAGTATGGCTATTACGATAGTGATATATTTATCGTAGTTGTGGATAAAAAGGCGAAAAACTTCTATTTAAACGAGTATAAAGATGGAAAGTTGGACTCTAAAGCAGATCATAAAGTTTTAACTGGTCTCATGGGCGATAAGCTTTTAGAAGGAGATCTAAAAACTCCGGTTGGAGTATATGAGATAACAAGGCGTTTTGTGCCTGAAGATACTTATTATGGACCAGTTGCGTTCAATCTTTCATATCCAAATCTTTTTGATAAGCTACGAGATAGAACTGGCGGGGGTATCTGGATACATGGATTTCCTCTAAATGGAAATATTAGAGAAGACGTATATAAAACAAAAGGCTGTGTTGTAATGCCAAATGACTTGCTGTTAAATTTAGAAAGCATTTTAAAGGATAATGGCGGTATGGTTTTGATAAATGAAAGCGGTATTTTAGAAGCTAAAAATGAAGATATAGCTCTTATATTTGCAGAATTATTTAAATGGAAAGAGGCTTGGACAAATAGTGATATCGATAGATATCTTAATTTTTATGATAAGAAATTTAAAAGATACGACGGAGTAGGTTTTGATAAATTTAAAGAGATGAAAAAAATATTTTTTCTAGAAAAGAGAACAAATTTATACAATTTACTAAATTTAGTATAACTCCGTATCCTACGATCGATGATGAGAATATTTTTAGAGTTAGTTTTATGGAGAAATATCGTGCTTCGGCTTATAAATTTGATGGTATTAAAACTCTTTATGTTAAACTAGATGGCGGCAAGATGAAAATCTTAGTAGAGCAATAATAAGGAAAAATTATGCAAAATACAGACGTTACGGAAGAAGAAAAAGAGTTTATAAAATCTCAGATTGAAGAGCTTTTAAAGGCCAGAGACGGTTTTTTTGAAGTTTTAGATGCAAACGTACCGAAAAAAGGAAATACAAACGTTTTTGATTTTGACGCTTGCAAAGATAAGAGTTTAAAAGAGCTTTATGCTAAGTTCTACTCATATGACTACTCTATAAGAAAAATACTTCCTTATATTTATAAAAGATTTGGCGTAAATTTCAGTGTCTAAGATAGTTTTGAGCAAAACAGCTTATATCCATAATTTAACCCAAATTTCAAGTAAAATAGGATCAAAAGATCGAATTATAGCGGTTTTAAAAGATGATGCTTATGGGCACGGAGCTGTTTTGATGGCAGGTATAGCAAGTGGTTTTGGTATAAAATGGGCTTGCGTAAAAAGCATAGACGAAGCTATAGAAATATCCCCCTTTTTTAAAAATATTATTATTTTATCTCATATACCAAACGGTAAGGAGAATGACGAGTTTATTTATGCTATAAATGATCTTAGCGGTTTAGATGTTATAAAAAGCGGAATTAGCGTTCATCTTGCTATTGACACTATGATGCACAGAAACGGTATTGGCATCGACGAGATTGAAACTGCTTTTAATATAGCAAAAAACCGTTCTATAAGAATATGCGGCGCTTATACTCATTTTAGAAGTAGCGACGAGATAAGCGGAGATTACTACGTACAAAAAGCTAATTTTTTAAAAGCTAAGATCAAACTTAAATCATTATTTAAAAAAAATGGCGTTGATAAACCTATGTTTCATTCGCATAATTCAGCCGCCATCGAAAGAACAAACGGTTTTGACGATGAGTTTGTACGCGCCGGTATAGTTCAGTTTGGTTATTCACAGTTTGATGAGAGTTTAAATTTAAAAAAAGTTTTGAGTCTCTGGGCGGATAGAATCAGCAAAAGAGTATTAAAAGCAGGTCAAAGCGTAGGCTATGGCGGAGCTTTCACGGCTAAAAAAGATATAAATATCGCAACGTATGATTTAGGATACGGAGATGGACTTTTAAGATATAACGGTAAAGGCGATCTGCGCTTAGCAAACGGTGAAAAAATACTTGGCAAAATGTCTATGGATAGCTTTAGTTGCGCTGATTCGGGTGATCAGATATGTGTTTTTGATGATGCTAGAGTATGGGCTAAGTTTTTCGATACGATAAGTTATGATATTTTAGTTAAGTTAAGTTCAAAGATTAAGAGAGTTGTTGTTTGATTTTTGAACTTAACTATTAAAATATCTGTAAGCCGCGCTTTGTGAGCGTTCTTTTAAATTTAAAAGCCTATCTATTCTCTGTTTTGTAGATGGATGTGTACGGAATAAATTTGAAATACCGCTTTTTACGGAACTAAATGGATTTATGATAAACATATGCGCTGTTTGTTCATCCGCGTTTTTTAATACGCTTTTTGAGGCGTAACCTTCTAGTTTTGAAAGAGCGTTGACAAGATAAATAGGGTCTGTTAAATTAGCTGAAAATCTATCTGCTTCAAATTCTCTTGAGCGAGATATGCTCATTTGTATTATTGTAGCGGCTAATGGCATAATTATGGCTAAAATTATTACTATAACAATATTTGCTTTATTTTCGTTTTTATTTAGTCCGACTCCGAAATGAGCAAAATTTGCTAAAATTGCTATAGCTCCGGCAAAAATAGCTACTATAGATCCAGTAAGTATATCATAATGTCTTATATGACCTAGTTCATGAGCGATTACCGCTTTTATCTCATTTTCATCAAGTAAATTTAAAAGTCCGTTTGTTAAAGCTACCGCCGAGTTATGCGGGTTTCTGCCAGTAGCAAACGCATTTGGAGTATTATCCGATATAATATATATTTTTGGTATAGGAATATTTGCTTTTTTACATAACTCACTTACTATCTTATAAAGCGTGTTTGAGGGCTCTACAAGCTGAGCGTTATAATGTTTTAATATAAGTTTATCACTATAAAAATAGCTAAAAAAATTAAGACCTAAGGCTATTAGAAATGCTATGATCATTCCATTCAAACCACCTATATATCCTCCCACGCTTATAAATAGCAACATTAAAATAACCATTAAACTAACAGTTTTTAAAAGCTCCATCAAAATCCTCTTATTACACTTTTATATATGCTAGCGTCTATTCTAGCGTCTATAGCAGCTTCTAACTCAAAGTCGTCACATATCAAAACTGCTATTTTAGAATCAAATATATAGTCATTTGCTAGTGCTTGTAATTGTCTTGCAAAATTCAAATTATCGCAAACTATAAATTTAACTCCGTTGGCGTTGGCAAAAATAGCCTCTTTTTTTGATTTTACCCTTAAAAAATCCGGCTTTTTTTGCAAACTGTAACCGCTAAAATCCTCTAAAACAACCTCATCATAAGGTACGAACTCACTGCCAAAAACTATCATTTTAGACACTCCTTGCAAATATATTTTCCATTTCTTAACATGGTTTCATTTATACTTACAAATGTATTGCACTTATCGCATTCAACGAAGTTTTCGCTACTGTTTGAAGTTTTATTTTTTCTAAATTTAGGAAGTATAAAAAAGTATATCGCGGCTATAATAAGAGCAAATATTATGATTTTTCCTAGCATTTTACACCTTTTAAAAATAGATAATTTCTTTTTCCGGAGCTTATTATACTATTTTTGCATTTTAAATTTGAGATTTCTTCTTTAGCTCCGTCTCCTTTATATAATAAAAATGTTGTATTTTCGTCGTAAAATCCCCTGCAAATTTCTATAAGAAATAGAGTTTTACTAAGTGCTCTTGAAGTTATAAGATCAGCTTTTATTTTTTGACAAGACTCTATTTTGGAGGGATGAACGGTTATGTTTTTTAAATTTAAAGCTGCGCCTACGTATGATAAAAAGCTTGATTTTTTCGCGATCGGCTCATAGAGATGAAATTCGCTGGAATTTAAAATCAAACTTAAAAAAATAGCCGGAAATCCGGCTCCACTACCTACGTCAATTACAATTTTTGGATTAAAATCCAAAAACTCGAGAGGTTTTATACTATCTTCTACGACAGGTTTTATATCGCGGTAATTTGTAAGACTATGTATTTTATTAAATTGTTTTAAAATAATTTCAAATTCGCTTACTTTATTCCAAAAATTATCTGGTAAATTCATCTAACATATGCCCCATCTGCTCTTTTTTCACCTTTAAATAATCTTTATTAAATTCATTAGATTCTATCTCTATGGGAATTCTTTTTTCTATATTTACGCAAGTAAGACTAGCTAGTTTTAGAGGATTATTGGTGAGTAAATTTATACTTTTTATACCAAAATCTTTTAGTATAAAATCTACTATTTCGTACGTTCTTTCATCGGCTTTAAAGCCTAATTGATGATTTGCTTCTATTGTATCAAGTCCATTATCTTGCAAAGCGTAAGCATTTATTTTATTTAAAAGCCCTATATTTCTACCTTCTTGACGTAGATAAATTACCATTCCTCCGTGTTTGTTTATATATTTTAAACTAGCTTCTAGTTGGTCGCGGCAGTCGCATTTTAAACTTCCTATAGCGTCTCCGGTTAAGCATTCTGAGTGAATTCTGACATTTACTGTCTTTGTTACGTCTAAATTCGGAGAAAATATAGTCAAATGCTCTTTGCAGCAGCCTTCTTTGTATGATTTTATTTGAAATTTGCCAAATCTGCTAGGTAGGTTTGCGATATTTGATTTTATTATTTCCATAATTGTTTTCCTTTGGAGTAAAGTTTATCAAAAATCTTTAAATTTTAAAGAAATAGATATATTTTTAATTAACTTAAATTTAGATATAATTGCTCAAAATAAGGAGTTAATATGTTTAAAAGATATAGAAGACTTAGGATAAATCCGGCTATTCGTGATATGGTAAGAGAAAATAAATTAAATATAGAAGATTTTATATATCCACTTTTTGTAGTTGAGGGAAGCGGTGTAAAAAAAGAGATAAGCTCGATGCCAGGCGTATTTCAGCTAAGTATTGATGAAATTTTAAAAGAGTGTGAAGAAGTCGTAAACTTAGGTATCAAATCCATACTTTTGTTCGGCATTCCAAATTTAAAAGATAGTATAGGTAGTGACGCGCTTGATGAAAATGGACTTATAGCAAGATCTTTAAGAGCTATAAAAGCTAAATTTCCGAATTTAGTTATTGTGACTGATCTTTGCTTTTGCGAATATACGGATCACGGACATTGTGGTATACTTGATCATGTTCATGAAACAGTCGATAATGACGCTACGCTTGAGATCTCCGCTAGACAAGCTTTAGTTCATGCAAGAGCAGGTGCAGATATGATAGCTCCAAGCGGTATGATGGACGGCATCATAGAAACTTTAAGAAACGCGCTTGATGAAAATGGATACGAAAATCTTCCGATTATGGCGTATTCGACTAAATTTGCTTCTGCGTATTACGGACCGTTTCGCGACGTAGCCCAGAGTTCGCCAAGCTTTGGAGATAGAAGAAGTTACCAAATGGATTGTGCAAACCGCTTTGAAGCCATAAACGAAAGTCTTGAAGATGAAGCACAAGGTGCAGATATTTTGATGGTAAAACCGGCTTTGGCTTATCTTGATATCATTAGAGATATAAAAGAAAGAACTCTTCTTCCTCTTTGCGTTTATAATGTAAGTGGTGAGTACGCTATGTTAAAAGCATCCGCAAAAGCTGGAGTAATAGACTATGAAAGAGTTATGATAGAAACTATGATGAGCTTTAAAAGAGCCGGTGCGGATTTGATCATTAGCTATCACGCAAAAGAGGTAGCAGAGTTTTTAAAAAGAGAAAAATAAGGATTTATATGAGACATTTTTTGACACTTAACGACTTAGATAAAAATGAAATCTTAGATATTTTAAGTTTAGCAAAAGATATAAAAAAAGAGGCAAAAAGTAGAAATTATATCTCATATCTCAAAGACCAAACTTTAGCCATGATATTTGAAAAAAGCTCGACAAGGACGAGAGTTAGCTTTGAAGTAGGCATTCATCAATTAGGCGGCAAAGGATTATTTCTAAGCAGTCGCGATATACAGTTAGGGCGCGGAGAACCTGTCAAAGATACGGCTAGAGTTCTTGGGAGAATGGTAGATATGATAATGGCTAGAGTTTATAAGCAAAGCGATCTCGAAGAACTTGCTAAATTTAGCGGAGTGCCTGTTATAAACGGTCTTAGCGATGATTTTCATCCTGTTCAGCTTATGTCTGATCTGCTTACTTTAAGCGAGCTTGGATTAAATTTACAAACTATGAAAGTAGCGTATGTGGGAGATGGAAATAATATGACCAACTCATGGCTCATGGCTGCATCTAAGCTTGGATTTGAGCTTAGAGTAGCAACTCCAAAAGGCTATGAAGTGCCACAGTGGGTTTTAGACATCGCTAAACAAAACTCCAAAATAAGCTGTGCGAATTTGATTATCACAGATAATCCTAAAGCAGCAATTAGCGGCGCAGACGTCGTCACGACCGATACTTGGGTCTCTATGGGACAAGAGGATGAAAAAGAAAAGCGCATTAATGATTTTGCAGGATACTGCGTTGATGATGATATGATGAGCTTAGCGGCCAAAGATGCTAAATTTTTACACTGTTTGCCTGCTTACCGCGGATATGAAGTTAGTGAAGCGGTTTTCGAAGCTCACGCGGGGGAAATTTTTAGCGAGGCTGAAAACCGTTTGCACGCCCAAAAAGCTGTTATGGTCTGGTGTGATAGGAAGAGATATGAATAATGAGCGTTTAGATAACATAAGCAACTCTCTTGGCATCTCAAAAAGGAAAAGAACGCTTTTCGAGTTAGAACAGATAAGCGATAATGAGATGAAGTTGATTATTAAAAACGGTAAGTTAAATTTATCTGTTCCTTGGTTTGGTATGAGTGGAAATACTCCTTGTGCTCTTGTTCCAGCAGGACTTTTCGAGGCCATCATAAATACGCTTAAAAATGCGCAAAAAGAGAATTTCGAGCTAAAACTAGAAAAATCTATTTGGCAGCATATTCCAGTTGATTTCGGTGATGTTTGGAGCGTGGCCATAGATGAGATAAAAAAGTCTAAATTTAAAAAAGAGCCAAATTTAGATAGAGTTGTAAAAAAGATTAAAAAAGAGCATCCAAATTTATTTGTAGATATGCAAAGTTTGATACAAAGTAAGGAAAATTGATGGTAGATTTTGAAGCGTTTGTGCAGTATTCAAAGCCTGGACCTAGATATACTAGCTATCCAACAGCACTTGAGTTTAGCGATAATTTCAACTATGATGAATATATTAAACGTTTAAAAAACGGTGATAAAAATAGAAAATTATCTTTGTATTTTCATCTTCCGTTTTGTCGCTCAGCCTGTTATTTTTGTGGTTGTAACGTAATTTATACGAGTAAAAGTGATAAAATGAGCAGATATCTTGATTATTTAAGTAAAGAGTTAGAGATATTAAGCGAAGTTTTAGATACTAAGCGTCAAGTAACTCAGATGCATTTTGGCGGCGGAACGCCTACTTTTTACAGTGCAGATGAGCTTGATAGACTTATAAAAGAGATAAAAAAACATTTTAAGAATTGGAGTGATGATGCTGAGATAAGCTGTGAGATTGATCCGAGATTTTTAAATGAAGATCAACTCGATGTTTTAGTGGGTCATGGATTTAACAGAGTGAGTTTCGGCGTGCAAGATTTTGATGAAAAAGTTCAAACCGAAATCCATAGAATCCAGCCATTTGAAATGACTAAAAATGCTGTAGATATGGCAAGATCCAAAGGTATTACCAGTATAAATACCGATTTGATTTACGGTCTTCCTTATCAGAGTTTAGAGAGTTTTAAAAAGACTTTAGAGCTTGGTGTTAGTCTAAATCCCGATAGGTTTGCGGTATTTAACTATGCTCACGTACCTTGGATTAAAAAAAGTATGAGAAAATTTGATGAAGCTACTCTTCCAAATCCAAAAATAAAACTAGAAATTTTAAAATATACGATGGAGTTTCTAACTTCAAACGGATATAAAATGATAGGTATGGATCATTACGCAAAAGAGGATGATGAGTTGTTTAAGGCTTTAGAAAACGGCAGTTTACATAGGAATTTTCAAGGATATACAACTAAAGGCGGAGCAGATCTTATCGGTATAGGTTTGACTAGCATAGGCGAGGGCGATGATTATTACGCGCAAAATTATAAAGATATGGTTTCTTACGAAAAAGCCATAGACGACAACAAACTTCCAAATTCAAAAGGAGTTTTGTTAAATAACGAAGATAAGCTTAGGAAAGCCGTTATAATGGATTTGATGGCAAATTTTGCACTTGATATAAAAAAGATCGAATCTAAATTTAATATTAAATTCTTTGAGCATTTCAAAAATGAGTTGAACGATCTTGAAGAGTTAAAAGACTTTGTTGAAATTTCGAATGATAAAATAAAGATAAATGAAACCGGAACACTGCTTATAAGGAACATTGCTATGTGTTTTGATGAGTATATGGTTAAATTTAAAGGTATAAAAAATAGCTTTTCAAAGACAGTGTAATTTTAAATTTAGGGATGATAATGAGAGATTTTTTAGGTTTTGGGATAGCCGGAAATTTTGCTTTGCATTTAGAACAAGCAGGCGAGTTTAAGGATTTTGTAGATATTAAAACAGAAGAAAAGTACGCTCCAAAAGGTATTTTTCCATTTTATAGTCCAAAATCCTCCAACCATCTTAAAAATTACTGTTTCGATAATGTAAATTTAGTTCTTCCAAACGAGTCTAGTTTAAATGTTCAAGCAGAGCCTGAAATAGCTCTTAAATGTGAGATAGAGTACGAAAATGGTAGTGTGAAAACCATAAAACCGCTTGCATTTATGGCATTTAACGATGCTTCTGTAAGAAACGACAAAAACGCTACAAAAATATCTCAAAAGAAAAACTTTTCAAGCGGCTCAAAAGGCTTTGGAAATGAGATAGTTATAGATAAATTTGATAAAACAGGAGTTTGCGAACGCTACTCTTTAGTATCTTTTTTGCGTAGCGAAGATGGATTTTTTAGATATGGAGAGTGTGCTAAATTAAGCGGTTATAGCTACTTTTATGAAAAATTATTAAACTGGATGAAAAAGATTTTTAATACCCAAAAAGATTTTGCCGTACTTGAGGATTTAAGTAAAATTTTAAAGCAAAACGGATACAAAAAAGACGTCATTATCACTATTGGAGCTACAAGATATGAGCCTAAAGGTGAAAATCGCTTTTTAAAACGAGGAGATGAGATCTATATAGTGGCTTTTGATCATAATAAGCATAGTTTAGAAGATATAACCGAGTTAGCCAAAACAGACAGTGATTTTTCTAAATTTAGTGATATTTCAGTTTTAAAACAGGTTGTAAAATGAAAATATATATTTTAGGTGGTGGAAATATGGGAACCGCCATGGCTTATGGACTAAAAAATAGCGGCTTTGACGTTATTATAGTATGTAGAGACAAAGAAAAACTTGCGAATTTTAAAAAAATCGGATTTTGCGCAGAGATTTATGGCAAGAGTTATGATATAAAAGATAAAAATATAATACTTGCAGTAAAGCCTTACGCTCTATCTAGTGTTTCTAATTTACTTAGCGGCGAGGCAAAAGTCTGCATAAGCGTACTAGCTAGAACCGGTATTGAAATGTTAAATAGTTCTATAAAAGCTAAAAATTACGCTGTTTGCTTGCCAAATATCGCGGCTAAGTTTAATTCCAGCGTAACTCCGTTTATAAGTGATGGCGATGATAATACGATAGTAGAAATATTAAATGGTTTTGGAAAATGCGTAAAGCTTGAAACTAAAAATGAGCTAGATGCTGCTAGTGTGCTTGCGGGTTGCGCTCCTGCTTATCTTGCGCTCGTAGCCGAAGCTTTAAGCAACGCTGGAGTTTTAGAAGGCCTTAAAAAAGATGATGCAAATTTTCTTGTGAACGGACTTTTTGATGGATTTGCCAAGCTTTTAAAAAGTTCTCATCCGGCACTGATAAAAGAGTCTGTTTGTTCTCCGGCAGGAACTACCATAGAAGGCGTAGCAAAACTTGAAGAATGCGGTGTTAGACACGCATTTTTACAAGCTGTAAAAGCAAGTGCGAAAAAGCAAAGAAGTTAAATGCAAAAGTATAATTTTAATACCGTTTCAGACGCATGTGTTAAGTGTGGTAAATGTAAACCAAATTGCACTATTTTCAAGATTAGCGGTGATGAAGTTAGAAGTCCTCGTGGTTTTTTGGATCTTCTTGGAGCTTATAATAGAGGTGAGCTTGAATTAGATAAAAATGCAAAAGATATATTTGAAAGCTGCTTTTTATGTACAAATTGCGTAAGTGAATGTCCTAGTAGCCTTGCAACCGATACTATGATTGAAAATGTAAGGCGGGATATCGCGCTCAAATTTGGAATAGCATGGTACAAAAGACTGTTTTTTTGGCTTTTAAGACATAGAAAAGTTATGGATATTTGTGCTAGTCTTGGTTATGTTTTTCAAAGCTGCGCTTTTAAAGTAAATAACGGTGAAATGCGCCCTAGAATGAGTTTTCCTATGGTTAAAAAAGAGCGTCTTTTACCGACTGCTAGTAAAAAGAGCTTTTTAAATTCGCATCCTGAGTTTATAAATAACGGAGGAGAAAAAGCCGTTGGAATTTTTATAGGATGTATGGGAAATTATGCATATATCGGTATCGGCGAGGGATTATTAAAAATTTGTAAAACACTAAATTTAAATGCTCATTTAATGAAAGATCAAAGTTGCTGTGCGGCTCCGGCGTATTTTACCGGGGATTTTAACACGGTTGAGGTTTTGGCTAAAAAAAATATCATGTACTTTGAAAAGGTACTTGAAAAAGTAGATGCGATCATTATCCCTGAAGCCACCTGTAGTGCTATGATAAAAGTAGATTATGAACATTTTTTTGCAAATAATGAAGAGTGGAGAGAGCGTGCAAAAAACGTGAGCAAAAAGATATTTTTGGCTACCGAGTATTTTGAGAAATATACGAATTTGGGAGAAATTTTAAGTAAAATAGGCTTAAATTCAAACAAGCAAACTATAACTTATCACGATCCTTGTCACGCTAAAAAAATGCAAGGAGTTTTTAGAGAACCAAGAGCGTTGCTAAGTAAAATTTATAATATCAAAGAGATGAATGATACTACAAGTTGCTGCGGATTTGGCGGTGTGACTATGCAAAGTGAGAAATATCATCTTAGCCGCGCGGCCGGACTTAGTAGAGCAGAAACGATAAGTGCGACTAAAGCGCAATGTGTTAGCGCAGAATGCAGTGCTTGTAAAATGCAGCTAAATAATGCGCTTCATCTTCGCAGTTCGGATATGAGATGTGAAAATCCTATCGAACTGATAGCAAAGGTTCTGTAAAGAAAGACTAAATTTACTCAAATTATCATTTAAATTTGAGTAAATTTGATATCGAAGCAGGGATTAAAACTTACACCCTTTATACTTTACTAAAATTTCATTTAGCTTTTCTACCACGAATTTAGCGTCTTCTATACTCATTAGTTGATGACAAGGCAAGCTTAGCTCAGCTCTATAAAAATCCTCCGCATTTGGCAAACTTATCTCTGCGTAAAGATTTTTGTAAAAGCTAAATTGATAAGTCGGTTTATAATGCACTTGTACGCCGATACCTTTTGCATGAAGTTCTTCGTAAATACTCTGTTTATCGCACCAAAAATCTCTAAAAAGCAAGACCGGATAGAGATGATGAGAACTTTTTACACCTTTGGGTATTTTTATAGTGCTTAAATACGGACTTTTTTTAAATGCTTCATCGTAAAATTTGGCTATCTCATCACGTTTTGCTATAAAAATATCCAACTTTTTCATTTGCGAAGCACCTAAAGCACACGCGACATCGCTTAAACGGTAGTTATAACCAAGAGTTATCATATCTGAGTTCCAAGCTATTTTTTTGATAATTCCGTGAGAGCGGATCAATCTAGCCTTAGCGGCGATCTCTTCATCGTCGGTTAAAAGCGCGCCGCCCTCAAGCGTGGTTATCGGTTTGATAGCATGGAAACTAAATACGCTAGCGTCTGCGAATGTGCCGACTTTTTTACCATTTATGCTACTTCCAAGAGCGTGAGAAGCATCATCTAGTATCTTAAGACCGTGTTTTTGGGCTATCAAATTTAATGCGTCTATATCTACTGGAAGTCCACCAAAATCAACCGGAGTTATAACTTTTGTTTTTGGAGTTATGAGTTTTTCTACGCTTTTTGGATCGATATTTCCATTTGGTAATATGTCGGCAAATTTAACTTTCGCACCGCACATCAAAGCCGTGTTTGCAGTAGCCGCAAACGTAATAGGAGTCGTGATGACTTCATCGTTACTTTCAAGATTAAACGCTAGATATCCTGCGTGTAAAGCAGAAGTAGCCGAGTTCATCGCTACTGCGAATTTAGCTCCGGTGTAATCACAAAGCGCTTTTTCAAACTCATCTACTTTCTTACCGCAAGTTATGATATCGCTTTTTAAAGCCTCACTGACTGCTTTTATATCATCATCGTCTATGCTTTGTCTGCTGTAAGTCATCATTTTTCCTTTACTTTAGTATGCGCGGTAAGGTTATGCCTTCTTGATCTTGATATTTACCTTTTTTATCGGCGTAACTTGTTTCACACGGTTCATCACCTTGTAAAAATAGAACTTGCGCTATGCCTTCATTTGCGTAAATTTTCGCAGGTAGAGGAGTGGTGTTTGAGATTTCTATAGTGATGTGGCCGTTAAATCCTGGTTCAAATGGAGTAACATTTACTATTATTCCGCATCTTGCGTATGTTGATTTTCCAAGACAGATCGCTAGAACGTCGTGAGGCATTTTGAAGTATTCAACTGTTCTTGCAAGTGCAAATGAGTTTGGCGGGACTATGCATATGTCTCCGATAAAATCAACTACGTTTTTTTCATCGAAGTTTTTTGGATCTACAACAGTACCGCCTATATTTGTGAAAATTTTAAACTCACAACCGACTCTTATATCGTATCCGTAGCTAGAAAGTCCGTAGCTAACGACACCTTTACCTATATTTTCTTCACAAAACGGCTCTATCATTTGGTTTTCTATACTCTGTTCGCGTATCCATTTATCGCTTTTTAGTCCCATAATTACTCCTGATTTAAATTTATAAATTATATCATATTGTCATAAAGATGGATTTAAACATTTATTAAATTTTTAGGATATATTTTTTAAATTTATATTTTACAAATATATAAAATTGGATTATAATTAGATTAAATACCGTAAAAAGCTATAAATTATGTAACTTTTTGAGGATTTGTAATTGTTTTATTGTAATTTAATTAAATTTGAATTAGATATTTTTTTAAATTTGTACCAAATCTTTACATAAATTTGCTAAAATGCTATGTTTTGAATAATTTATAGGAGAATTCTTATGACAAGAGATGAAATTAAAGAGCTTATGACTTTCTTTGATGAGACTAACATCAATAGAATTAAGATAAAAGATAAAGAATTTGAGATTGAACTTGAAAAATATGAACCAGAAGCAACTCCGGCTCCAGTTGTTTGTCCTCCGGCACCTGCTCCGACTCCGATAAACGTGAATGTGGTAAATGAAAAAGGTTCTAGCAGTCAAAATTTGAGCGGAGATACTATAAACTCTCCTATGGTAGGAACATTTTATGTAGCTCCAAGCCCTGGAGCAGCAGCTTTCGTAAAACCGGGTCAAACTATAAGAAAAGGTGATTGCATAGGTATTATAGAAGCTATGAAAATTATGAATGAGATAGAAGCCGAGTTTGACTGTCGTATTATAAAATCTCTAATAGCAGACGGTCAGCCAGTAGAGTTTGGTATGGCTTTGTTCGAGGTTGAAAAAATATGAGAGAAATAAAACGAATTCTCATCGCAAATCGTGGGGAAATAGCTTTAAGAGCTCTTAGAACAATACAAGAAATGGGAAAAGAAGCCATAGTAATACATTCTACCGCAGATAAAGACGCGCTTTATGTAAAATATGCAGACGCTTCTATTTGTATAGGAAATCCAAGAAGCACCGATAGTTATTTAAATATACCAGCTATCATCACAGCATGCGAAATCAGCGAAGCTGATGCTATATTTCCGGGATATGGATTTTTGAGTGAAAATCAAAATTTTGTTGAAATTTGCTCTAAACATAATATCAAATTTATAGGTCCTAGCGTAGCGGCTATGGCTCTTATGAGCGATAAAAGCAAAGCTAAGCAAGTTATGATGAGAGCTGGAATTCCAGTAGTTCCAGGAAGTGATGGTTCCATACAAGACATAGATGCGGCAAAGAAACTAGCTCGTGAAATCGGATATCCTATTATAGTGAAAGCTGCTGCTGGCGGAGGCGGTCGCGGAATGCGCGTGGTTGAGCGTGAAGAGGATCTAGAAAAAAGTTTTTGGTCTGCCGAGAGTGAGGCTATGAGTGCATTTGGCGATGGTACTATGTATATGGAAAAGTATATCTCAAATCCACGTCACATTGAAGTTCAAGTCTTAGGTGATGAGCATGGAAATGTAGTTCATATAGGCGAACGCGATTGTTCTATGCAAAGACGTCATCAAAAACTTATCGAAGAGAGTCCTGCCGTAATTTTAGATGATAAAACTAGAGCTAATTTGCATGAAACCGCAGTTAAAGCTACTAAAGCTATAGGTTACGCTGGAGCTGGGACATTCGAGTTTTTGTACGACCAAAAAGATAATAAATTTTATTTTATCGAAATGAATACTAGACTTCAAGTCGAACACTGCGTAAGTGAGATGTGTAGTGGGCTAGATCTTATAGAGTGGATGATACGTATCGCTCAAGGTGAGAAGTTGCTTAGTCAAGATGAGATCAAACTAAGAGGACATGCTATAGAGTGTCGTATAACAGCCGAAGATCCAAAAAGCTTTACTCCAAATCCGGGAAAAGTGACAAAATACATAGCTCCTGGAGGCAGAAATGTTCGTATGGATAGTCATATTTATGAAGGTTATAGCGTTCCACCATACTATGATAGTATGATAGGAAAATTAATCGTTCATGATAAAGATAGAAACAGAGCAATAGCTAAAATGAAAGTAGCTCTTGATGAAATGGTTATACAGGGCATTAAAACCACAAAAGATTTTCATCTTCATATGATGAATAATAGCGATTTTATAAATAACCTTTATGATACGAATTATCTATCTAAGCATTAAAATTTAAATTTGGTATCAAAATTTGATACCAAATTTATCTATCTTTTTATAATTTCTATGTTTGCTTTTACTCTTAGTTTATTAAAATAATCGGCTACCGCTATCTCTTGTTCTTGACTTGCCATAGCTGCTACGACTTCTTTTTCTATACTGTTAAAATCAGGCAGATAAGATCCTTCTTTTGAATATACATAAAACATCTCAAATCCATCTGCTGTTTGAAATATAGGCGTGAAAGAGCCCTTTTTTGTGTTTAAAAGTATATATCGTAATTGTGGATTTAACTCTTTTGACTCTAATACCACATTTTCTATGCTTACTCCTGGCTGTACGCTCATAGGATTTTTCGATATTTCATTGAGGCTTTGCCTATTGTTTGTTAAATATTTTGTAACAGATATTTTTTCAAATTGTACAAACATTTTCGGATTTGCTTCGTAAAATCTTCTAGCATTCTCAGGAGTTATATTTTGACTAGGATTATTTAGTATTCTAGCGTATAGTTTTTCTTTTTTAATACCGGTTTTAATATCGTTTTTAAAGTCTTCACTGCTAATGCCTCTTGACTCGATAACGTTTTTAAATGTGGTTACGTCTATGCCATTTGCTTGTGCTAATGCTGCTATCTTTTCGTCTGCTTCGTAATTATCGGCACTTATCCCAAGAGTTCGTATCTGTGCATCTTCTAATCTCTCTCTTATAAGTACGCTTAAAGCATCGTTTGGAGATATATTCATCTTAGTCATCACTTGCTGAATTTCATAGTCTGTTATAGGCTCATTTTCTACTATGGCAACTAGACCATTTACGTACTCTGCGTGTAATATACCGAGTAAAAAAACAGTTAGAAAAACGATTTTTTTCATAAATAAAACCTTTATTAAAGCAAATTTGAGTTAAAATTATACCCAAATTTAATAAATTAGGAATAAAACAGTTATGCTTACAACTAGATTTGCTCCAAGTCCGACTGGTTTTTTACATGTCGGAGGTCTTAGAACCGCGCTTTATAGCTATCTTTATGCTAGAAAAAACGGAGGTAAATTCGTACTTCGTATCGAAGATACGGATCTAAAAAGAAACTCTGAAGAAGCGGTAATTGCTATAAGAGAAGCATTTAACTGGTGCGGACTAGATTACGATGGTGAAGTAACTTACCAATCAAAAAGATTTGACATATATAAAGAGTATATAAAGAAGCTTTTAGATGAAGGCAAAGCATATAAATGTTATATGACAAAAGTAGAACTTGATGAGCTAAGAGCCGCGCAAGAAGCTAAAAAAGAGCGTCCAAAATATGATGGCAGATATAGGGATTTTACCGGCACTCCGCCAGCAGGCATCGAACCAGTTATCCGTATCAAAGCGCCTCTTAACGGAACTATAGAGTTTAAAGACGGTATAAAAGGCGACGTGAAGTTTAACTGCGCCGATATACTTGATGATTTTATCATAGCAAGAAGCGATGGTACGCCGACTTATAATTTTTGTGTGGTGATAGATGATGCTTTGATGGGAATTACTCATGTTATAAGAGGAGATGATCATCTTAGCAATACCCCAAAACAGATCATACTTTATGAAGCGCTCGGATTTAACTTGCCTGAATTTTTTCACGTGGCTATGATAAACGGAAGTGATGGTTCAAAACTATCTAAAAGACACGGCGCAACCGATGTTATGGAGTATAAAAGTATGGGTTATCTCCCTGAAGCGCTTTTGAATTTCCTTGTACGTTTAGGCTGGAGCCATGGTGATGATGAGATCTTTTCTATGAGTGATATGTTAAAATACTTTGATCCGCACGATATAAATAAGTCTGCTTCTACGTATAACCTTACAAAACTCGATTGGCTAAATGCGCACTATATAAAAACTCTGCCTTATGAGCGTTTGGCTGATGATATGAAGTTTTTCGGTATCGATTTTAGAGCGTTTGATAAAGGAGAGCTACTTTTAAATTCGCTTAGAGAGAGAAGTAAGACTTTAGTGGAGCTTAAAAACTCGGCTTTAAATATTATAAATTCACCCGAAACTTACGATGAAAAAGCTGTTGCTAAATTTATAAATACTGAATCAAAAGAGCTTTTAAAAGAGTACGCCGCTAACCTAGAAGATAAGAATATCTCAGCTAAAGATTGTGAAGATATTACCATAGCATTTTTAGAAAAGCGCGATAAAAAGCTAAAAGACATAGCGCAGCCTATTCGTATCGCCATAACAGGCAGCGCAGTTAGTCCTAGTATATTTGAAGTTATAGAGGTGATAGGTATAAAAGAGCTAAAATCTAGAATAGCCGCTCTTTTAGAAAAATTAGATTAAGCTTAAAATTAAAGATATATTTTGCTAATATAAATTTAGATTTTAAATTTAAGTTTGGTTCTGATTTCTTTGTTTTTAAAGATATCAAATTTAATATATTCGTATATTCAAATAAATAAAAAAGTTGGATTTAATATGGTAAATTATCTCGGTGCTTGTCTGTTTTTTAGCTCTCAAGCCTTTTCAAGAATTTCTGAAGAGATTGCAAAAGAGTATTTTATGCCGACAACTCTTTCGCCATCTCACGCTTATTTGCTGCATGCTATAGTTCTTAGCGAAGGCATAAGTCCTAGCAAGTTGGCTAGTATAATGTGTTTGTCTCCATCTACCGTAACAAGACTTGTTGATAAACTAGTTTATAGAGGTCTTGTTGAGCGTGAATTTATAGGAAAAACTTCGAATTTAAAAGCTACAAAAAGCGGAGTGGAGTTAAAAGATATTATAGAACAATCTATGCAAAAATTAAATTCTAAATTTATAGAAATTTTTGGCGAACAGAAAATAGAGAGTCTAAATTTAGATTTTAAAGAGTTTATTTTAAAATTAAATTCAAAAGAAAATTTATAAATATTGTATTTATATTTTTTATTTAATCTTATAAATGTATAAAATTATCAAATTTATTTTTTAAATTTAAATATATATTATAATAATTTGTTAGCCTAAATTTTCAGGTTTTATCTTGTAAAATTACAAAAAGTAACACAAAATTTAAATTTTCAGATATTAAATTCAGATTTAATTATAATTCATGCTAATTTAGTTATAATCCGTAAATTACAAAATTTATCAAAGATAAAATTAAGGAAGTGAAGATGGATTTAAGACAAAGGGCTTTGGACTACCACGAAGGCGGCAAAATAGAAATAAATGTTAAAAAACCTTGCAAAACTGCAGATGACTTAAGCGTGGCTTATAGTCCAGGAGTTGCAGAGCCTTGCAAAGAGATAGAAGCGGATAACGAATTAGCTTATAGATATACGAATAAAGGCAACCTTGTTGCAGTTATCACAGATAGTACAGCCGTGCTAGGTCTTGGAGATATAGGCGCTGTTGCCGGAAAGCCTGTTATGGAAGGCAAATCCGTTTTATTTAAAAAATTCGCAAACGTGGATGCGTTTGATATCGAGCTTGATGAGCACGATCCAGACAAGATAGTTGAGATCTGCAAAGCTCTTGCTCCAACATTTGGCGGTATAAATTTAGAAGATATCGGCGCACCAAAATGTTTTTACATAGAGAAAAAACTTCAAGAGAGCGTAAATATCCCAGTTATGCACGATGATCAGCACGGAACTGCTATTATAACGACTGCAGGACTTATCAATGCTCTAAAAATCACAGGCAAAAAAGTTGGCGAGATAAAAGTCGTAGTTAGCGGAAGCGGCGCGGCTGGAATCGCATGCGCGAAAATGTATAGAAATCTTGGTGTAAAACATATCGTAATGTTAGATAGCAAAGGCGTTATACATACTAAAAGAGAAAATTTAACTCCTGAAAAAGCTGATTTTGCTATAGATACGGACGCTAGAACTTTAGCTGATGCGATGAGAGGTGCCGATATGTTCCTCGGTCTTTCAAAAGCCGGTGTTTTAAGCAAAGATATGGTTGCTAGCATGGCATCAAATCCTATAATATTTGCCTTAGCAAATCCAACTCCTGAGATCATGCCTGAAATCGCTCACTCCGTAAGAGATGATATAATGATGGGAACAGGAAGAAGCGACTATCCAAATCAAGTAAATAATGTTTTGGGATTTCCGTTTATATTTCGCGGTGCGCTAGACGTAAGAGCTACAAAAATTACTGAAAATATGAAAATAGCGGCAGCGCATGCTTTAGCCGAGCTCGCCGAAGAATACGTACCAGATAGCGTTTTAGAAGCTTATGGCGAAAAAGATATTAAATTTAGTAAAGATTACATTATACCAAAACCATTTGATCCTAGAGTTCTTTTGGTAGTAGCCCCGGCAGTTGCCGAAGCAGCCGTAAAAGACGGAGTTACTTTGGTTAAAGATTTTGATAAATCGGCTTATATAGAAAAGCTTAAAAAATTATTTTAATTAAGTAAATTTGATAATAGCTATCTTAAAAATAGGTAGCTATTTTTAATATTTGTATATCCAAAATAGAGTAAAAATTTTATTACGAATCCGAATAAAACTAAATTAAAATTACTCAACCGGTGCAAACTAGCACTAAAAATTATAAATAAACTACTCAAAAATTCAAAAAATAGATTTTTCGAGATAAATTTAGTTTTTCTAAATATTCTTTATAATATGCAGATGAACTAGATTTCTAAATTTTCAATTATTCTTTACTTTCTATATGATTTAGTATAAATTTTCTTAAATTATTCATTTGCTAAATTGCGTTTGAAATTGTCAAATTAAGTAAATTTACAGTATAATTCAGGCAAGAAAGTAAAAACAATAAAGGAAAAAGAATGCAAAATATAAGGCTAATATCGCATCCTCTTATTGAACATAAACTTACCATTTTAAGAGACAAAAATACCGATCCGTTTCAGTTTAGAATGTTAATTGATGAGATAACTTATCTAATGCTTTTTGAGGCAAGTAGGGATTTTGAGTTAAAAGATACTGAGGTTATAACTCCAGTTGCGACTACAAAATCAAAAAAATTAGCTCAGAAAATAATGATATGTCCGATTCTAAGAGCTGCTCTTGGTATGCTTGGTAGCGTATTTAAACTACTTCCTGATGCTAGCGTAGGATTTTTAGGATTTCAAAGAGATGAAAAAACATTAAAAGCAGAGTTTTACTATGCAAAACTTCCAAAAGATCATGCTGAACGCATTGCAATAGTTATAGATCCTATGTTTGCTACAGGCGGTACTGCTATAGACGCAGTTCGATTTTTAAAAGAAAAAGGTGTGAAAAAGATTAAATTCATATCTATTTTAGCGGCTCCTGAAGGGCTTAATAGATTTAGCGAAGTCTATCCCGATGTTGAAGTTTATACAGCTGCGATCGATAGAGGCTTAAATGAAAAAGGTTATATAATTCCGGGTCTTGGAGATGCTGGAGATAGAGTTTTTAACACTGTTTGTTAGGAAAAATATGGTTTTTGGCAAAATTGATTATCTAAATTTACTTCCGTTTCATGTGTTTTTGAAGTCTTATCCTCTACAAAACGCTGCTAAAAAAAGTATTGAATTTAAAAAAGGCGTACCTAGCAAATTATGCAAAGATCTCTATTATAGGCGTATAGATGCGGCTGTTATCTCAAGTATAGAAAGCAGACGAAGCAAATATAAAGTGCTTGATTTTGGAATTTGCGCGAAAAAAGATGTGAAATCGGTCTTAGTCCGTAAAAATACAAAAAGAAGTTTAGATCCGGCATCAATGAGTTCAAATATGTTAAGTCGAATTTTAAAACTAGATGGAGAGGTTATAATAGGAGACAATGCACTTATAGAGTATTTGAAGTGTGGAGAAGACGAGTTTTACGATATGGGCAAGATCTGGAATCAAAGAACTGGCTTACCGTTCGTATTTGGCAGATTTACTTATATAAAAAATAAAAATAGCT
Source organism: Campylobacter fetus subsp. fetus (assembly GCF_900475935.1). Classification (NCBI taxonomy): domain Bacteria; kingdom Pseudomonadati; phylum Campylobacterota; class Epsilonproteobacteria; order Campylobacterales; family Campylobacteraceae; genus Campylobacter; species Campylobacter fetus. Next base: position 1,520,889 of record NZ_LS483431.1, on the reverse strand, counting down.
ATAAAAAAATTATTAAAATTTTTTTAAATAGAAATATAAAGATACCAAAATATATTCTTGATAATTATGCAATTAGCAGAGGCGTGAAATCTAATGATATCATATGGTATCTTAAATTTATAAGCTACAAAATAGGTGTAAAAGAGAAAAAATCTCTTAAAATATTCTTAAATAAAGCCAGAAATCTTAAATTTAATCCAAACAGTGTTTAAATTCGTAACATTATTGAAAAAATAATTGGTATAAATTCTAAAGTTAAACGAAGCTTTAAATATTTTTTTATATAATAGATTACAAATTTTTAATATAGGAGCTGTAAATGGGAGTGCACGAATACATCAATCACACACTTGAACACATCAAAAAAACAAGTCCGGGGCAAAATACGTTTTTACAAGCCGCGACCGAAGTTTTACATAGTCTTGAACCTCTTCTTAGCGCAGAAGATAAGTATCTAAAACATAAAATCATAGATCGTATCGTAATGCCGGAGAGAACAACGATGTTTAGAGTAACTTATATGAATGATAAGAATGAGCCGTGTTCTCACTTTGGTTATCGTGTTGAATTCAACTCAGCTCTTGGACCTTATAAAGGTGGTTTAAGATTTCATCCATCAGTTTGCTTAGATATAATTAAATTTCTTGGTTTTGAGCAAATTTTGAAAAATTCGCTTACTGGGCTTAATATGGGCGGAGGAAAAGGCGGAGCTAATTTCGATCCAAAAGGGAAAAGCGACGGCGAAATAATGAGGTTTTGTCAATCGTTTATGAATGAACTTTATAAGCTAATAGGCGACGTAAAAGACGTACCTGCTGGCGATATCGGAGTAGGCGGTCGCGAGATCGGATATATGTTTGGTCAATATAAAAAATTAACAAATCGATTTGATGGAGCCCTTACTGGCAAAGGTTTGAGCTGGGGAGGAAGCCTTGCTAGAACAGAAGCTACTGGATACGGTTCTGTTTATTTTGCGAATGAAATGTTAAAAAAATCAGGCGGTTCTTTAGAAGGTAAAAAATGCTCAGTTAGCGGAGCAGGAAATGTTGCTATATATACTGTAGAAAAGCTGTATGAATTTGGAGCGCTTCCTATTACTGTTAGTGATTCAACCGGATTTGTTTACGACAAAGATGGAATCGATACTCAGCTTTTAAAACGCTTAAAAGAGGTAGAGAGAAAAGGTCTTAGCGACTATACTGATTTTAGAAAAAATGCGGTATTTACTCCAGTGAAAGCATATAAAGAAGGTACAAACGGTGTTTGGAGCGTACCTTGCGACGCAGCTTTTCCTAGTGCTACTCAAAACGAACTTCATTTGGTGGATATAAAAACTCTTTATAATAACGGTTGTCGCTTGGTTTGCGAGGGTGCAAATATGCCTAGCACTCTTGATGCTATAGATTTTATGATTAGCAAAAAAGACTTTTTATTCGGTCCTGCTAAAGCGGCGAACGCAGGTGGCGTTGCTACTAGCGGTTTAGAGATGGCTCAAAATGCAAGTATGCAAAAATGGAGTTTTGAAGAGGTCGATAAAAAACTACATGATATAATGAGAAATATATTTAATGAGAGTTACGATACATCAGTAGAGTTCGGAGATGCCGGAAACCTTGTTCTTGGAGCAAATATAGCAGGATTTAGAAAAGTTGCTGACGCTATGATAGATCAAGGATATGTTTAATAGATATCTAAATTTGGCTGATATTCAGCCAAATTTTTCCTCGGCTTCATAAGTTTATCTTATATCGTCTAAGCTTAAAGGATATCCGAATTCCAGATCTTTCTTTGCTGTTTTTCCTAAAATTTCATCATAAAATTTAGGATGAAGTCCGTTATTCGGGCGTATTGAGCGGATATTTTGCGGCGTTAAAATTTCACCCTTTTTAATACGTTCTACTACAAAAAGCGATCTAGCGCTTCTTCTATTTCTTTCATTTATACTATAATCCACGCTTCCAAGAGCCTTATAAGTATTTCTAACTGCGCTACTCATAGCTTTAAACTCATCTTTATTTAAAGAAAATCCACTATCCTCTCCGCCTAAAGCGCGGTCTATAGTAAAGTGTTTTTCTATCATGCTAGCTCCTAACGCGACTGCTGTTATCGGGACTTCTAAGCTCATAGAATGATCGCTGAGCCCGACTTTTACGCCCATAGGGGAAAATCTCTTAAGCATATCTTTTATAGTGATTAGATTCATATCTTCTATCTTTGCAGGATAGCTTGAAGTGCATTTAAGTATAGTTATGTCATTGTTTCCTACGCTTTTGCAAGCATCTATTGCTTCATAAATTTCTTCTAGGCTTGAAATTCCGGCTGAGATTATCATAGGTTTTTTAAATTTAGCGGCGTATCTTATGAGCGGATAATCTATCGCCTCAAAAGAGGCTATCTTATACATAGGAACGTTAATGCTCTCTAAAAAATCCACTGCACTATAATCAAACGGAGTTGAGAAAAAGTCTATCCCGATCTCATCGGCGTACGCTTTTAGCTCGCTTTGCCACTCCCAAGGAGTGTATGCTTTTTTGTATAGATCATATAAGCTTTGTCCTGCCCAAAGACCGCCTTCTTGAGTCATAAATATCTCATCTTTGCAATCTATCGTGATAGTATCGGCCGTGTAGGTTTGCACTTTTAGGGCGTCGGCTCCGGCGTCTTTTGCCGCTTTTATGATTTTAAAAGCTAAGTTTTTATCTCCGCAGTGATTAGCAGACATTTCAGCTATTATGTACGGCCTCTGTGATGTAGAATTCATTTTGTATATCTCCGTTGTTTTGTGAGAAAGTCTCTTTGTCTATACTTGATATTTTCAAATCGGCTTTTTCAAATAGATCTTTAATCATATCTAGAGTATAAAACGTATATAATAGATCTTTATGAGACTCTTTCGTTACTTTATAAACATTCGGTTCTAAATTTATAGCGTCATTTTTCAAACTATCGTTTTGAGTCCTAAAATTTACTAAAATTTTACCGTTTTTATTTAGATGATTTTTAAACTCGCTTAGCAAATTTACTACGATATTTGGGGTAAATAGATGCAAAACTCCCCAAGAGAGTATCGCGTCTACTTTGGTGCCACCGATTATATCTTTTAAGCTTTTATTTTTATTATTTAAAAGTATGAGCCTACCCCCCCCCATTTCTACGCACTCATTTAGTCTTGCAAAAGCTACTTCAAGAGGCTTTTGGTTGATATCTACGCCGATTATTTTCTTTACTCCGGCTCTATTTAAGCATTCAAGATGTCTTCCTGTAGCGCACCCAAAATCAAGCGCACTTTGAAATTTATTTTTAAAAATAAAACGCACGACATGCTCGTTTGGATATATTAAATCGCCATTTAAAACAAGTTCTTCCCATTTTGCTAAATTTGTTTCGTAATCTTTAAAACTATTTTTCATTAAATTTCCTTAAACCTTTTTAGCTTCGATAATATGCCATGAATTTATTATATTACCATCATTTGTACTAAATTCTTCATAATCTTTGCTGGTTATTTTTAAGCCGACACTCTCATAAATTTTTTCTATTTCATCTAAATTTGGGAAGTAATAAAGCATTCCTTTGTGAGACTCTTCATCTATGATAAACGTATCTTCATCTATCTCTTTTCCTCTTTTATATAAAGAGTCTTTTCTGGTTCTCCAGTTGGCAAATATGCTTCCGCCTTCATTTAAAATAGACGCAAACTGTTTAATGAAATTTGAAGTTATCTCTCTTGCGTTTAGATGTGTTATACCCCAGCAAACTACGCAATCAACTTTTTCTCCGCCTAATATCTCGTTTAAATTTAAAACTTCTCCGCTTTGAAATACTTCGCATTTTACGCCGTTTTCATTACAGCGATTTTTAGCTATTTGTAAAACGGATTTATTATAATCCACGCCGATTATATGAGGAATCTTTGCTTTACTCATCATTTCAAGGTGTCTTCCATCGCCGCACCCAAAATCTAAAATGGTTTTAAACGACCTTCTGTTTGCAAAAACATATCTTGTAAGGTATTCGTTCGGATATAATAAATATCCAGTAGATACGTGTTCTCCCCACAGTTTGTAAGCATTTTCTTGAGCTTGTTTTACACTTTCGTTCATTTTATCTCCTTTTTAAATTTTTTTATAAGAGCGTCCGTATTTGTTAGACACTCTTGCTTGTTGCTAGCTACTATGATGGCATATCCTCTATTCATAATGCTTGCACCGTTTATCACTTTGCCTAAGATTCCATTTATGTTGCACTCATATTTTACAATTCCAAGCTCGTTTTTTAAAATTTCGAAATTAGGCGGAACAACTCTACCTTCAAAATCAAAATACCTGATAATCGCATGTTTTGTAAATTTAGGCTCAAAACTAAATGGTTTGCCTAAAATCATATTTATCCACTCTTTAGTCATATTTACGCCAGTTGATATCTCTACGAACGTACTTGAGAGATAGTGACCGCTTGGACGTGGAGCTAGCTCTATGATGAACGGCTCTCCTTCAGGCGTTATGATGAGATCCGCGTTTATAAGGCAGTTTTTTAAATTTAGCCTAGTAGCGACTCGCTGCATATAGCGTGTGACTTCCAAAATCTCCGGAGCACTCAAATTTCCTATGCTTTGCCGATAAGGAAGCGGCGTAAGGAGTTTTTCTCTTATAAGTATGTGAATATATTTTCCATTTATCACTGCCCCACTTAGTCCGTATTCCGTCCCCTCTACTAATGTTTCAGCTAAAAAATCTTCTTTGCTTAAGTCTATTTTTGCTAAAGCATTTTTGAATTCATGTTGATCTTTTACCGCTATGACGTCTCTGCTTCCGCTTCCAAATCGCGGTTTAATGATAAGTGGAAATTTAAGTACTCTTAAATCTAAATTCGGAGTGATCAAATGACATTCTATAGGTCTCAAATCCCCTTCCTCACTTGGAGGGAATACCCCCCCCCCATAGTTTCGTTAGTTAGATTTCTTAATTTTTTATGAAATAGAAGTTTATCCGTGCATAAATCAGCGGCTTTGTAGCTAACACCGCCTAGTTTGTAGTAGTCATTTATACTTCCGGTCGTTATCAAGTATCTACCGATGGGAACCGGTAAAATCGTTATAGGCTCGTACCCCCCCCCGTAAGTTTTTCTATGATGTTTTTTGGATCTCTTATATCAACTACGTAAGATACGTCGGCAAGCCTTAGTCCGATTGCGTCTTTATTTCCATCAAAAGCTACGACTTTAAGTCCGGCTTTTTTGGCTTCATTGATGGCAAAAACACTCTCGCTACTAGCACCTATTACTAGAGCGACTTTTTGGTTCATTTTAACTCCTTTATAAATTTAGAATCTTTTATAAAATCATCTAAATTTTCTTTGCTATCTTTTATGGTTTCTATAGCAAGAAATTTATCTTTATCTATGATAGAGTGGATTTTTTTAAAATCAATATTTCCATCTCCAAAATGCAAATGCGCGTCATAAATGCTTGTGCTATCGTTATCGCTTATATGATATACAAGCGGATTTAAAGAGTTAAATTTGGCAATGTACTCGTAAATACCCAGTTTTTGATAGTTTGCGCTTACTAGGGCGTGACCGATATCAAGGCAAAATCCATGTCCTGTTTGGTCTATTATTTTTTTTATCATTTCAAAAGTTGAACCGATGCAAAATGCGTCTGGAGCGTTATCCATAGGTACTACGTAAGGCTTGTTTTCTATTATAAATTTAAAATCTTTTATACTATTTATCTGTCTTATACTTTCATCAACATTGCCGCCGATACCAGGATGAAAAACAGTGTAAATAGCGTCAAGCTCAAGGCTATAAGCACGAGCGAGTTCTACTAGTTTTAAATTTGAACTAAATTTATCTTTATTTGAAAAATCTAAACCGCTGCTAAAATGCGGAGCATGAATAGCAAATGGAATACCGAATTTAAGTTTTAGATCCGCCCAAATTTTGATTTTGTTAAGAGAGTTTGGCACTGAGTAAAGCTCGATATAGTCATAAACTCCACTTTCATAAAGATTTGCCGCACTATTTATATAATTTTCATTCAAAGACCATAGTTTAAGACCGATTTTATAAGCCATGTAACACCTTGTATTTAAGCTCTGCCATTTTCCAATCGTCCATAGTATCGATATCTTGTGTAACATTTTCACTTAAGATGAATGGTACTCTATCATCAGAGTTTAGCGCGTTTGCTTTATAAAAATAGAACATTCCGGCGTCATGATACGTTGGTTTTAGATCTTGAGATCTTTTATTTGCGTTAAGCGGTTCGCGGTATTTTAAAAAACCTTTTTCATCTACTATAAAAGCTCTTTGCACGGGAAATGAAAATTTGACTACTGGAGTTAATTTGCTCGCATTTGTAGATACAAATGTTTCATACGCTTCTTTTAAAAGTTCGCCGCTTATAAACGGTGCGCAAGGATAAATGCAGCATATATTTTCGATAAGAGTTCCTAGTTTGGCGTATTGGCTTAGTACTTCTTCTATAACGTCGTTTGTAGTAGCAAAGTCATCCGCTGTTTTGGTGCTTCGCAAAAACGGAACTTTTGCGCCTAAATTTTTAGAGATACTAGCTATCTCTTCATCTTCGGTTGAAACCATAATCTCATCAAAAATTCCGGCATTTATAGCGGCATTTATAGCGTAATATATCATAGGTTTTCCCATAAAATCTTTGATATTTTTACGCGGAATTCTTTTGCTTCCGCCGCGCGCTGTTATAATAGCTATATTGTTTATCAAGTTTTGTTCCTTGAGAATTTTATCTGCAATGATAGCATAAATTTAGGATAGGGCTTTATAAGCCCCATGTTATTTTAGATCGCTCTCGTCGATCATTGCAGGTACGCCTCTTATAGCACCTGTTTCAAAGTATTTCATTATATTTGCTTGTTCTGTTTTTACTTGATCGGCAGTTATATTAGTTGGAGCGGATGCGTCTTTGGCATAGTATTTTCTTAGAATTTTTATCTTTGTGGCATCGTCTTTTACGCCTTTTACCTCTTTATATATCGCGATTGATTTTTTTATCGCATCTTCGCCGTGGCTAGGAATTGGAGCCATGATAACTTTTAAATTTGATTCTTCTAAATCTTTTTCAATTCTGTCAAGTTCGATTCTGCAATATGGACAGTCCGGATCGGTAAATAAGTATTTTGTAGGTTTTTTAGGGTCATTTCCTAGATTGATAATTTTTGATTTATCAAGATTTTTTATAAGTGCTGCTAATTTGCTATAAGCTTCGCCCATAGAGGCTTTTTCTTGTATATCGTTAAATTTACCTAGATAAGATACTCTTTTATTTACGTCTATGATATCTGGAAATACATATTTGCCATCTGTAAATAAAACTTGTTTTTGGCTCTGTTTTCCATCTGTGATATTTACTATAATTTGGTCGAAATTTGTACCTTCAAGCTTTGATTTTGACTCTATTTTTACTTGCAAACCCTCATTTGAAGCAGCTTTAAAGAGATCTAAAATCTCCGCATCGTTTATAGCAAACATGGAAGTAGCCGCTATTAGAGAACTTATAATTAAAACATTTTTCATCTGTTACCTTAAAATATAAAATTTCAAACATTATAGGCGTTGTTTTTAAACAAAAAGCCTATCGTTTTCAAATTTCTTGATATCGGCAAATTTATCAAGATATTCTAAATACGCCAACGCATATTTTCTACTTAAATTTAGATGATTTTTAGCGCTGGTTATGTTTACTTTACCTTCATTTTTTATTATATCTCTTAGCATATTTATCACTTTATTTAATGCATTTGAGCTTATAAAAAGGTTGTGTTCTAGTCTTACTACTTTTTTTGCTTTTGTGAGCTTTTTTAGAGCCGCGTCTCCTACTATTTTATCGATATCAAGCTCATCATATATGTTATACGGTGCTTTTGGAGTAATATATCCTTTTTCTAAAATATCATAAATTTTACTTTCTACCGTTGTATTTAATTCATCGAAATTAGTTCCGAATTTAGTATAAATACTTCCGTTTTTTTGGACTATTTTATTTGTTTCTAGCTCATTTAAAACAGCTTCTATAAAATCCGTACTTGCCCAAGACAGCTTTGTATTTATGCTAGATGGAGAGAACATGGCGTCTTTGTTTTTGTTTATTATAAATTTGATAAATTCTTTAACATCGCTATAGCCGTCATTTGTGTAGATACAAGCCGCTTTTTTATCCACAAAAACATTTTTTAAATTTGAAGCTATATCTAGTGCCGTGCTTGTACTCATTCCAAATCTTTGCAAAGACGATATAAGTCCAAAACCATGTCTATGTGATCTGCTTAAAATCTCAAAAGCTTGTACGAAATCCATATTATTGAGCGCTGAAAGTAGATCTGACTTAACATCTTTTTTAAGAGGTTCGCTTACTGGATTTAGAACAAATCCGCCGCCTATAACTCTGCTATTTTTCAGTAAAATAAACGGCTCGTTAAACTCTAAAAACATCATTTTATTAAATTTAAATGTAAAAAAATTGTCTTTTAAAAGAGCGGCTTTTGCATTGACTTGTTTAGATCCGACGCAAAAAACGACTTCACTATTGTGAGTCAAATCTCCGCTCACAAAACAATCAGCTTCAAAAAATCCTCTCCAAAATCCCTTTTTGCTTAAAATTTGCCCTTTTTTTAAAGCGTAAGTTTTATCTCCGCTTAAGTTTAACGCGGCTCTATTTGGAGCTTCTACCGTCTTTGCGCTCCTAGAATGAACCTCTAAATTTCTTAATATAAAACTTTCATTTAAATCCAAGTTTAAAATTTGCTCCCCGACTTTTAGAGTGCCTTTTAATACGCCTCCTGTGACGACCGTGCCATGACCTTTTACTTGAAAAACTCTGTCTATGTAGTAGCGAAAAACAGAGTCTTGATCATGCGTTTTTCTTTGGATCGTAAAAAGATAATTTTTTAGCGCATCTATGCTGTTTTTATCTTTTATACTGACGAAAAAACTTCTTAAAATTTCTAAATTCGAGAAATCTTTTATAAAATCCAATACACTGTTTTTGACTTCTAATTGCTCATTTTTACCTACCAAATCACATTTTGAAAATACTAAAATTATATTTTTTACATTTAGTAAATTTAATATTTCTATATGCTCTTTTGTTTGTGGCTTAAGTCCTTCGTTGGCTGCTATTACGAGCATACAAGCGTCAAATTGAAATGCTCCGCTTATCATAGTTTTGACTAAATTTTCATGACCAGGAACATCGATAAATGCTATATTTTTAATTCCGTTATTTAAATTTGAAAAACTAAGATCTATCGTAATACCGCGTTTTATCTCGTCTGATGTTTTGTCGCCTTCATAGCCGTTTAAAGCTTTGATAAGTGCTGTTTTTCCGTGATCTATATGACCTGAGGTTCCTATTATTATGCTATTCATCACTCATTCCGTTTATAATTTTTATGATGTTTTCTATATCATTTTCAAAAATAGAACGAAAATCAAGCAAAAACTCCGCGTTTTCAATTCTGCCTATGATTCCGTATTTTCTAAATTTAAACTCATTTTTGTTTGCGTTTCCTTTGAAAAATAACCCGATTGATGGATAGCTTTTATTTGGCATTGTTCCTCCGCCGACAAAAGTTTTAGTCTCTTTTATGCTAGCTTCTAGTTTGATGTTTTCTAAAACTTTCTTAGCTTGTACTTCTAGTTCGCTTAGTGTTTTATAAATTTGATTTATAGGTTTTATGAGATGAAAATCTTTGTTTAAGTACGCTTTTATCGTTTCATTTAACATGCTAAGCACCATTTTATCGACTCTTAACATTCTTAAAATTTGATTGTTTTTAAGCTTATTTATAAGCTCTTTTTTACCAAGTATTATGCCGCATTGCACACTGCCAAAAAGCTTATCACCGCTAAAACTTATTATATCAACTCCACTTTGTATCAGTTTTTTTACGTTTGGCTCATCTTTACTTAGAGAATACGGAAGCGTATTTACATATCCGCTACCAAGATCGTAATAGTTTAGAATTCCTCTTTTTTGGGTTAATTTCGCGATATCATTTATAGAAACTTCGCTGGAGAACCCGACTATATCATAGTTTGATTTATGTACTTTTAAGATCATGGCGGTGTTTTCATTTATGGAGTTTTCATAATCGCTTAGATGGGTTTTGTTTGTAGTGCCAATCTCTTTTAATATAGCTCCGCTGTTTTTCATTACTTCTGGTACTCTGAAACTTCCACCGATTTCTACTAATTCACCGCGACTAACCAGTACTTCTTTCTCGTCGGCAAAACTATTTAATATGAGAAAAACCGCGGCTGCGTTATTATTTACTATAAGAGCGTCTTCACAACCAAATAGCAGTTTTAAAAGATAGCTTGTATATGCGTATCTATCGCCTCTTTTGCCGCTGCTTAAGCCGTATTCTAAATTTGAGTATGAAGTCATAAGATGAGTTGCTTGTTTAATTAAATCTTCGCTGATAGGACTCCTGCCAAGGTTGGTATGTATTATAACTCCAGTTGCGTTTATAAGCGGTTTTGGCTCGATATTTTGAAACTTGGCGTATGCGTTTTTTATCAAATTTATAACATCTTGCTCTGATATAGTTTCATTTTGATTTTTACTTCTTATCTCTTCTAATACTGATTTAGAGATGTCTAAAAGTGCTGGTTTAAAATAGTTTTGAAACTCTTTTAGATTTGGAATTTTATCTATTTTTGGAAGTTTATTCATAGCTTTTCTCATTTAAATTTAAACTCAGTATATCATTTTTTAGTTTTGATTTTCCTTTTAAGTTAATTATTAGTTATAAATAATCAGCCTAAATTTATACAAATGATTATAAAATGAGTATAATATTTTAATCAAGGAAAATTATGCAAGAGTTTGCATTTTTATATGACAATAGCGAAGAAATAGTTCTTGACGATAGTATAAAAACTCTAAATTTGCCAAATGATGAAGAGTTTTTAGTTTCTAATTCAAAGTCCTTAAATGCTCAGATATATGCTCCGGAGATAAATTTTTATCTAAATAATACCAAAGAGAATATGCTATTAAAAGCTAAAAACTCATTGAAGCTTTATGAAGCTAGAGCTACCGCGTTTGATTTTGCTTTAGACGCTGATTTATCAAAGAGCGTCGGTAAAAATATTTTACTAATTAGCGATGAGTTGGAGTTATCTGTAAAAAAGCTGGAAAATGCAGGATTTAAGGTAATTTGCTTAAATCATAATGAAGTTAAGTTTTTATATGGAGAGATAGGTGAATTAGTAGCTATAGTACTGCAAAAAGATGGTGAGTTTGAGATAGAGTTTGATATTTTGTTAGTCAGAAATGCTAAAGATTATATGCTAAAACAGAGCGGTTGTTTTGAGATCGACGGTTTAGAAGATTATGAGATTTTAAATCTTGCAAATAAAGTAAGTCCCGTGTTTAATTATAAAAAAATAATTGCTTATGACGCTCAAACCTGTCAATACAAAAGTAGAAGAACAAAGCATTGCGCTAAATGTGTAGATGCCTGTCCTACCGTTGCTATAATGAAAGATGATGAGATAAAAGAACTTGAGTTCTCAGATATCGACTGCATAGCTTGCGGAGTCTGTATAAGCGTCTGTCCGAGCGGATCGCTTGAGTATAATTCGATGCCAAGAAATGGATTTTATGAAGTTGCTAAAATATATGCGGATAAAATAGTTTTGGCGTTTGAGGAGTGTTTGGATATCTCAAATTTAAGTATAAATTTAAAAGAAAACATACTTCCTTTTCCTCTAAAATCAGTAAATTTTTTAGATCAGTCTTATCTTTTGACTCTGCTTCAAACAACAGGCGCCACCGTGGTTTTATATGCAAAACAGATAACAAGCGGCACAAAAGAGAGTCTTGAGCTGGTTAATGAAATTTATGAAAAAATATATGGAACTAAAGGCATAGAAGTAGCAAATGACGAAGAGAGTTTAAAAATAGCTTTGGATAGAGCGTCATTTATATCAAATAGTAAATATGATCTCAATGAGACAAATCTTAGCAAAAGAGAAATTTTTTCTAAAAGAGTTTTACATATGTTAAATGGTAAAAACCATGGTAAAACAGGCTGTGGTGAGTTAGTAAGATATGGAAGAATCGTTGTAAATGAAAGCAGCTGTACTCTTTGTTTATCGTGTGTGGGAGCTTGTAATGTTGGAGCGTTATATGCTGATAAGAGCGATAATTCGCTTAAATTTAACGCGTCTATTTGTACTACTTGCGGGTATTGCGAGACTAGCTGTGCCGAAAAAGATACGTTAACGGTCATAAGAGACGGAATGAGTCTTGAGCCGAGCTATTTTGAGTATAAAACTTTGGCTAAAGATGAGTTATTTAAATGCGCGGAATGCGGCAAAGAATTTGCAACCGTGAAATCCGTTAAAAAGATAGCTTCCATGCTTGAGCCTGTATTTAACGGAAATGATTTGAAGATTAGGACGCTTTATTGTTGCGCTGATTGTAAAGCAAAACTTATGATGATGAGTGATTTAGAAAAGGAAGATTTATGAGCGATTTAGATATTGGAAGAAGTTATTATTATGAATTTTTATCTTATCCGCTATTTTACAGTGAAGATAGAAAACGTTATGAAGAGTTTATAGAACAAGCCATTTACCTTGCTAAAAGTCCTATAGATCCATCAAATGATGTTGATTTTGCAAATATTATTAAATTTAGTTTTGATGAGTTTAAAAAAGAGCAAAATTCTGTTTTATTTGATCTTAGTTATACAAATATTCCTCTAAGTGCTAGCTTTTATGATGAGGGAAGAGATGATGGCAATAAGCGTTTGAAAGTTATAGAAATCTTAAAAAGAAGCAATTTTAGAAGAGATACGAATAAGTGCAGCTGCTCTGAGGATTATTTGGGCTTTATTTTCAAGTTAATGGCTACAATATTAAAAAATAATTTAGCTCTCTCAAGAGAGCTTTTTGAAACTTTGATAAATGACTTTTCTGATGAGTTTGCGAAGATGACAAAAGAACATGAAGCTGCAGATTTTTTTAGATCTTATGCTAATATTTATATAAATTTTATTAGTCTTGAACGTGCTATTTTAGGATTTAAAGCTCCTAAATTTGAAAAAAGTATAGCCGAAGAGTCTTTACATAAAAAACCATTTCAAACTAAAATGGCAACTCCAAAAAGCAAGGTTATGTGGGACGAATTTACTAAGATATAAATTTATATATTTTGAAACTTAAATAAATTTAAATTATTAGTATTAACTTATTATTCGATTTTGATACTCTTTAAAGTAGAATAAAACAAATAAGTAAAATATATTTTACTTATGATACAAGGAGTTGCTTTGAAAAACAGAAGAGAATTTCTTAAAAAAGCTTTGCAAGTAGGCGCAATAGCTGGTGTAGGAGTAGCCGCCACAGGAGCTTTTGCTTCTAAAGAATACAACGAATCAAATCAAAATGGCGTTGTAAGCGGTAAAACAAAGAAAAAAGAGGTGCTTTACTACAAAAGTGAAGCTTGGGAAAAATTTTACAAAATAGCGTATTGAAAGGCTTAAAATGAGTGAAGCTCACATAGGTAGACGCTCATTCTTAAAGCTTGCTGCTCTTGGTGCTGGAAGCACTATGGCGTTTGGTAAAGAGAATGAGACATTAAGAACCGCTACAAACGAAGAGATAAAAAACCCATTTCCCGGCTCAAAAAAAGTTCGCACTATCTGTACTATATGTTCAGCTGGTTGTGGTATAGAAGCTGAGGTAAAAGATGGCGTTTGGATAAGACAAGATATGGCGATAGATCATCCTATATCTCAAGGTAGCCATTGCTGTAAGGGTATTGATCAAATAGATCTTACGAAGTCAAAACAGCGTGTAAAGTACCCGATGAAAAAAGTAAATGGTAAATGGGAAAGAATCAGCTGGGAAACTGCTATCAATGAGATCGGCGATAAGCTTCTTGAGATTAGAAAAGAAGACGGACCAGACTGTGTTGAGTTTTTGGGTTCGGCTAAATTTAGCAATGAGCAAGCATTTTACTTTAGAAAATTTGCAGCTTTTTGGGGAACGAATAATATAGATCACGTAGCACGTATTTGACATAGCGCAACAGTGGCCGGTGTGGCCAATACTTGGGGTTATGGCGCGATGACGAATCACTTTGGCGATGTGACAGCAAATTCAAAAGCAATACTTTTGATCGGAGCAAACTCGGCAGTTGCAAATCCTATTGGCTTTAAGCATATGCTTCAAGCAAAAGATAGAAATAACTGCAAACTTATCGTAGTTGATCCTGTTTATACAAAATCTGCCGCAAAGGCTGATTATTTCGTAAGACTTAGACCAGGAACAGATATAGCATTTGCTTATGGAATGCTTCATTTAATATTTAAAAACGGCTGGGAGGATAAGGAGTTTATAAAAACTCGCTCTTACGCAGTTGATGAGATAAGAAAAGAAGCCGAACATTGGACTCCGCAAGAGACTGAGAATGTTACTGGAATTCCAGCAGAGCAGCTCATAGAGATAACTAGAGTTTTTGCTACGACAAAACCCGCGACTTTAGCATGGGCTTTAGGCGTAACTCAGCACTCGGTGGGAAGTTCAAATACTAGAATTTATGCACTTTTGCAACTGATATTAGGAAATGTAGGCAAAGCCGGTGGCGGATGCAATATTATCCGTGGTCACGATAATGTTCAAGGTGCGACCGATATGAACAACCTTGCGGATTCTCTTCCTGGGTATTATGGCTTGGGCGATGCTGCATGGAAACATTTCTGTAAAGGTTGGGGGCAAGATTATGATAAATTTATAAAACGTTTTGCAACTAGCGTAAAAGAACCTAGAGAAAAGTTAGGCGATGATGTTGAGGGAACTAAATTTAAAGAGTATTTTTATCATGATCCAAAAACCCCAGAAGATAGAAACTGGAGAAACGAAAAAGGTTACTCTCTTTCAAAATGGTGGCAAGGTGTTTTAAAAGAAGAAAATACATTTTCAAGCGGAAATTTAAGAGTTCTTTGGGTGCAAGGCACTGGTATCACTTCTATGGCTCACCTTACTAAGATAAAAGAGGCTATAGATAAGCTTGATATGCTTGTTGTCGTAGAACCGTTTGTAAATGAAGTCGCAATTTTGAGCGATAGAAAAGATGGAGTATATATATTGCCTGCTGCAACTCAGTTTGAAAGTAGCGGATATGTTAGTGCCACAAATCGTTCAGCTCAGTGGAGAAGTCAAGTTATACCTCCGATTTACGAGTCAAAAGAAGATCAAGAAGTAATGATGCTTTTTGCTAAAAAATTCGGTTTTTATGATGAGTACGTAAAAGGTATGATGATGGATGTTGTAGACGGAGAGCTTAAAAAAGTAAAAGATAGCTTCGTATGGCCTGATGATGCTACAAACGAGATAGCAAGAACTACTCAAAGTATCGGCAACAACGGTCGTACTGCAGATCGCCTCAAAAAGCATCAAGAAAACTGGATAAATTTTGATCCAGACACTCTTATGGGAAAACCGGGCAGTCCTGTAGCAGGTGAGTATTACGGTCTTCCATGGCCTTGTTGGAATAAAAATCATCCTGGAAGTCCAGTGCTTTATGACGTGACAAAACCTGTATGGAAAGGCGGTATGGGATTTAGAAACCGTTTTGGACTTGAGCATAATGGCGTAAGTCAATTAGCAGATGATTCTATAACTATTCCTGGCTCAAAAGTAAAAGGCGGATATCCGCAAATTACCAAAGATAACATAGAAAAAGTTTTGGGTATTACTTTGAGCGAAGAAGAAAAAGCTAAAATGGGTAGCGGTTGGAATATGGATTATAGTGGTATAATTGCTAAAAAATGCGAAGAAGCGGGCGTAAGCCCTTGCGGAAATGCAAAAGCAAGAGCTATAGTGTGGGAATTTATAGATCAGTATCCAAAGCATAGAGAGCCGATCCACTCTCCGCGCAAAGATTTAGTTGAAAAATATCCTACTTTCGGTGATCAAGCTAAAAATTTCAGAGTTTCTACTAAATTCGAAAGCGAGCAAAAAGCGCAAGATTGGAGTAAAGATTTTCCAACTATTATAAGCTCAATGCGTTTAGTAAATTTAAGTGGTGCCGGTATGATAGAAAGAACTAGTAAATATTTAGCTCATATAACGCCAGAAATGTTTGCTCACGTAAATCCGGAACTTGCTTTGAAATATGGCATACAAGATGGAGAAATGATGTGGATACATAGCCCCCAGGGTACAAAGATAAAAGTAAAATGCATCCATTCTCATAGTGTAACACCTGATAGAATTTGTCTTCCGTATAACTTTGCTGGAGTTATGCAAGGAGTAGATCTAAGTGCTAGATATCCGGAGGGTACTAAGCCATATACTATAGGCGAGAGCTCAAATACTATCACTAATTATGGATTTGACATCGTTACTCAAATTTCCGAGTTTAATGCCGGACTTTGTAGATTAGAGCGTGCAAGTGATCAAAGCACATTTAAAACAGCGTTTTTCGATGAAAAATGAGCTAAGGAGATAGTATGGCAAGAATGAAATTTTATGTAGATAAAAATAGGTGTATAAGCTGTTTTGCTTGTCAAGTTGCTTGTAGTTCGGCTCATGAAGTTCCAGTCGGAATAAATCGCCGAAAAGTTATCACGGTAAATGACGGCATAGAAGGAAAAGAGGTATCAAGTACGATTGCTTGTCAGCACTGTACTGATGCACCTTGTGCTCAAGTTTGTCCAGTGAGCTGCTTTTACATAAGAGCCGATGGAATAGTTCTTCATGATAAGAATAAATGTATAGGCTGTGGATACTGCTTATATGCTTGTCCATTTGGTGCTCCTCAATTTCCACGCGACGGTGCTTTTGGTATCAAAGGTGAGATGGATAAATGCACAATGTGTGCTGGAGGTCCTGAGGAGACAAACAGTGAAGCCGAGCGTCATCTCTACGGTCAAAACCGAATTGCCGAAGGCAAGGTACCTATGTGTGCCGCAGTTTGTTCTACAAACGCTCTTTTGGTCGGCGATGCAACTGAGGTTTCAAATATTTATCGCAAAAGAGTACTTATAAAAAATGCAAATATTTGATTAAATTTATAGAATTTGCCAGATTAACTTTTGTTAATAACTGGCAATTCTATTAATATTTTCTTATATTAAAACTACTATGTAATACAATATTTCAAATTTACCATCAGATTGATTTCTAAATTTAATAAATTTATCGTAAAAATATTTTAAATTTAGTATTTTTTGTAATTTCTGTTAATATTAGAAAATTTAATTATATAAAATTTACTTTCTATTAAATTGCCGATAATAGTTTAGTAAAAGATAAAAAATATCTTAAAATTCATAAGTAAAAATTATAATAGTAGAAAAAACGGCTAGTTATACTTAGCTGATAATATTTTAAATTCAATAAAATTTATTTCAATTTAATTTTAGTTACTATAACATTTGAGTTATATTTTATCGCTTAAAGGAGACGAACATATGAAAGGTTCATTTTTAGTTTTAAGTTCTTTATTGGTTGCAAGCTCAATGTTTGCTATTAGTGATGCTGATTTATTAAAAGAAGCAAAAAATGCAGGATTGGTAGCTTTGCCATCTGATCAAAAACAAGTTGATGCTATGCTTAAAGAGATAGGCGTTGAACCAAATAAATATACAGACGCTAAAGCAGAATTAGGTAAAAAGTTATATCTTGAGCCGCGTTTGTCAAAAAGCGGTATCATTAGCTGTAATACATGCCATAACCTAGGGCTTGGCGGTACTGATGGCATAGCTGCTGCGGTTGGTCATAAATGGACTGTAAACCCACATCATTTAAACTCTCCAACTGTTTATAACTCAGTATTAAACACAACTCAATTTTGGGATGGTCGTGCTATGACTTTAGTTGATCAAGCAAAAGGACCAATCGAAGCTGAGCCAGAGATGGCTACTCCAGCGGCACTTGCAGTTGAAAGAATTGCATCTTTACCTGAGTATGTAGCTGAGTTTAAAAAGATATATGGCGATAGCGGCGTAACTTTTGATAATATAGCTGATTCTATAGCTAGTTTTGAAAGAACTCTTCTTACTCCATCAAGATTCGACAAATTTATAAAAGGCGATACAAAAGCTTTAACAAAAGCTGAAAAAGCTGGTCTTAAATTATTCTTAGATAAAGGCTGTTCTGCTTGCCATACAGGAGTAAATCTTGGTGGTTCTATGCAAGCATTTGAAGTAGCTGGAAAATATCAATTCGCAAATATAGGCGACTTCAAAGGTGATGCAAACGGTATGGTTAAAACTCCTACTTTAAGAAATGTAGCAGAAACTGCTCCATATTTTCACAATGGTGCTATATGGAAACTTGAGGACGCTGTTAAAACTATGGGTAGCGTTCAACTTGGTATAGAGATAACTGATGCAGAAGCAACTAGTATAGTTACATTCTTAAACGCTTTAACTGGTGACAAACCAAAAGTTGTTTATCCAATGTTCCCAAAAAGCACAGAAAAAACTCCAAAACCTGAGCTATAATTTTTAAGTCCCATTTTAAATGGGACTTCTTACACTTTATCACAACATATTTTATATTTACAATCCATATCTTGCATAAATTCAACTAAATTTTATATAAATTTGAGTATAATCCACATTCCATAGCCAAATCAGCTCCCAAAATTTTCTATATTTTTTTAATCTTAGAAATGCTTTTTGGTCTACCAAATTTATAAAGGATAGTTTGATGTACGCGATTATCAAACACGGCGGAAAACAGTATAAAGTTAGCGAAGGCGACTTCCTAAATTTAGATCATTTTGAAGCCGAAGCAAAGTCAAATGTCGAAATTGACGAAGTTTTAGCAGTCAATGACGGTAGTTTAAAGGTAGGTGCGCCGTTTATAAAGGGTGCAAAAGTTGTCTTAGAAGTAGTCGGCGAAGGCAAAGATAAAAAAGTTGTTATCTATAAAAAACGCAGACGTAAAGACTCAAAATTAAAACGCGGTTTTAGAAGACAATATACTCGCGTTAAAGTTACAAGTATAAAAGCCTAAGGAGTAAAGTATGGCACATAAAAAAGGTCAAGGTTCAACCCAAAATAACCGTGATAGTATAGGTCGTCGCTTAGGTGTTAAAAAATTCGGTGGCGAGTTTGTAAGAGCTGGAAATATTATTATTCGTCAAAGAGGGACTGCAACTCATCCGGGAAATAACGTAGGTATCGGAAGAGATCATACTATATTTGCCCTTGTTGACGGTTTTGTTAAATTTGAAAGAAAAGACAAAGATAGAAAAAAAGTTTCTGTCTATCCAGCAGCTTAATTCATAGCCCTTTTTTGGGCTATTTCTCCTATTTTAATTTCAGCAATTTTTTATTATAATTTCTCCTAAATATAAGGATAATCATATGTTTGTAGATAGTGCAAGTTTTAGTGTAAGTAGCGGTAAAGGCGGTCCGGGATGTGCTAGTTTTCGCCGTGAAAAACATGTTCCGCTAGGCGGACCTGATGGCGGAGATGGCGGAAACGGCGGAGATGTTTATTTTATAGTAGATAACAATACTCACACTCTAGCCAACTACAAAGGCAAAAGAGCTATGAAAGCTGCAAACGGCGTACCCGGGCTTCCTAGAAATATGACAGGAAAAAAAGGAGATAATCTCGAGCTTATAGTTCCTCCAGGAACTGCAGTTTATGACGCCGATAGTAATGAGCTTTTGCTTGATTTGATTAGCGAAGGACAAAAAGAGTTATTTTTGAGCGGCGGAAAAGGTGGGCTTGGAAACGTTCATTTTAAAACAAGCGTAAATCAAGCTCCGACTAAAGCTCAACCAGGACTTCCAGGCGAGACAAGAAACATACGTTTAGAGCTAAAACTCATAGCAGACGTAGGGCTTGTAGGATTTCCAAATGTTGGCAAATCAACTCTCATCTCAAGTATATCAAACGCAAAACCACAGATCGCAAATTATGAATTTACAACTCTTACGCCAAAACTAGGACTTGTAGAAGTTGATGAGTTCAGCGGATTTATCATGGCAGATATTCCGGGCATCATAGAAGGCGCAAGCGACGGAAAAGGACTTGGAATACAGTTTTTAAAACATATAGAAAGAACAAAAGTCTTGCTTTATATGATAGATTTGGCAAATTATCGTTCGCTTAAAGAGCAGTTTGAAACCCTAAAAAGTGAAGTTTTGAAGTTTTCGCCGAATTTGGCAAAAAGAGATTTTGCTATAGCTTTAACAAGGCTTGATGCTGCAGTAGACGCTGATGAAAAGATAGAAGAGTTTTTAAATGAATTTAAATTTGATAAAAAACAAGATATTTATGAATACGACCGCCAAAAGCCGTTTTTCGTACTTCCTATATCAAGCGTCGCCGGAGATGGCTTAAAAGAGCTTAAATTCGGACTTTTGGAAATTTTAAAAGGCGAAAATTAATTTCAGTCGTTAGATATCTCAAAAATCATTAAAGTGTCTTTTCAAAAGTGCGACAAAGACACTTCTTCAAATACCTTAATCTTATCTATCTACGTTAATATCTGAGTTTAAGTAGCAAAATAGTATAATCATCAAATTTATTTTTAAATTTAAAGGCGATTTCTTTATGAAAAGAGTGGTTATAAAAGTAGGCTCTCACGTGATCAGCGACGAGCATAGTATAAGCGAAAAAAGAGTAGCTAGTTTATGCGAATTTTTATATGATTTAAGCTTAAAATATGAAGTGATTTTGGTAAGTTCTGGTGCTATAAGTACGGGTCAAACAAAGCTTGATATCCCAAGAACTACTGTTGTTAATAAGCAAATTCTCTCTGCTATAGGACAACCGTATTTAATGGAAATTTATAGTAGGGCTTTGGCTAAATTTGGTAAACAAGCTGCTCAGCTTTTACTTAGTGCTGGCGACTTTGACTCGAGAA